>NC_015676.1:0-305492 GCF_000217995.1 Methanosalsum zhilinae DSM 4017
TTTAAACTATTGCCAGATCATTTTTTTGTTTATTTCCAGTAGAAATACAGGGGTGTTTACCAAATCATTAATAACCTATACTTCCAATGCAATGTTTACGTCTAATTGGTGTAATTCTGACCTATCACAAGGGAATGTGACTCAAGAGCCGCATTTCATATTATATTTGTTAATCGTTGCTGCAAAAATTCAGCAGATATGATGGTCGGATTATCATTATCATTGGTGTAATAAATAGTCAGGAAGGGTTGATCAAAGAATGAATAATAAATCTCTGGATGGTTTGTTCAAAAAATTACTGGAGGGAGAATCTATCTTTAAGAATAAAGAAGTTTTAAGACCCTCCTATACACCTGATTCCCTTCTCCATCGTGATGAACAGATAAATAATCTTGCCACAATCCTGGTCTCTGCGCTCAGGGGCCATACACCTTCCAATATTTTGATATATGGCAAGACAGGGACTGGAAAAACTGCCAGTACCCGTCACGTTGGGATTGAGCTGGAAAGAATGAGTGAAAATCTGAATGTTTCATGCTCTGTACTGTACATAAACTGTGAGGTCATTGATACCCAGTACAGGCTTCTTGCCAATCTGGCAAGACATTTTGGTGAGGATATTCCTATGACCGGATGGCCTACAGACCAGGTTTTTACTAAATTCAAGGAAGCAGTTAATTCAAAGGAGCAGGTTGTTATTATTGTACTGGATGAAATTGATAAACTGGTAAAGAAGGGTGATGATGTACTCTATAATCTTTCCAGAATCAATATTGAACTTACCAGAGCTAAGGTTAGTATGATTGGTGTTTCCAATGATCTCAAATTCACAGAGTTCCTGGATCCCAGAGTAAAAAGTTCACTTGGAGAGGAGGAAATTATCTTTCCGCCTTATGATGCTGAGCAGATTAGTGACATCCTGAGGGAAAGGGCGGAGATAGCCTATAAAGGAGATGTGCTTGATTCCATGGTTATACCTCTCTGTTCAGCCTTCGCAGCCCAGGAACACGGAGATGCAAGAAGGGCTCTTGATCTGTTAAGGGTTGCCGGTGAATTGGCTGAACGTGAAAATAAACCAAAGGTCGAGGAAGATCATGTACGAAGCGCCCAGGAGAGGATCGAGATCGATAGGGTTGTTGAGGTTGTGAGAACACTGCCAACCCAGTCCAAGCTTGTTCTGTACAGTATAATCCTGCTTCGCAAGAACGGTTATCATAATGTTACAACAGGTGAGGTATACAATGTGTACAGACAACTGTGTCATAATATAGATATGGATATATTGACACAAAGGCGTGTAACTGATCTGATGTCAGAACTTGATATGCTGGGTATCCTGAACGCTGTTGTTGTAAGCAAGGGCAGATATGGCCGGACCAAGGAAATATCATTGAGTGTACCAATTGATAGCACACTTGATGTTCTGCTAGATGATTACAGGCTAAAACCCCTTTCTGGTTTTAAACCTGTGATAACATCCCAGATGAGATTATGAATTTCCTTTAATTTATTTTTCAATTGAATAGCAATCTCACATGTCCTATGTAGGGTATTCGGTATTTTGCTATTCCTATGACCCACTCCTCCCTGACGGGCTGAAGATAGCTGATTCGACCCTGCTGATCAAAATGCCTGTTGGTCACAGGATTATCGCCTTTTGTGATGTATCCATTGTGTGGAGCAGGAGGTCCTCCTTCCCACATTGGTTCACCTTCTTCTACATGGTACATTGAACGATGTATTATAGGTGTTGCATCCTCATCTCCCAGGGGCCTGTAAAGAATAACATCTCCATAATCTCCAAATGAAACATAATCTCCCTCTCCCTGGGAATGGGTGATCACATCAACACGGTCAATACTCTTGATAAAAACAATATCCCCTATATTCATATTTGGCTCCATGCTTCCGGATTCAATAACAACCATTGGTGTCCACATCCCAAATATAATCTGGGAGAGCAGGAGAAATATACCTACCAGTAATAGTACTGAAAGAATATCCCTGGTAAGAGATATCCAGAAACTGTCACTGGTTCGAAGGGTATTTAGTAAATCTTTGAAATTCATAAAATGTCTCAGATAAATGATTGAATATATATGTATATGGTAATAAAATTTTTAAACGTATTGGTGAACAAAAACTATTATTATCCGTAAGATCTGTATTACATACTGCGGTCCATATCCACATAATATACAATATATCCCTGATCCTCTATGCTGAAAAATGATGTTGTAACTGAATTTGTTGAAGCCGGATATCAGATAAGTCCTGATGCACTTGAGATGATAACTTCTCATAAAATGCCGGAAAAACTTGCCAGATATGTTCTCTCAGTGGTTGATGAATCTATTCTTGTGATTGATGCAGAACATATTGATATTGATGGCTTTGAAAAAAATGGCAGATATACAAGGTCTGTAAATGATGGTGACTTCGGGGTGTCGATAGCATCTGTGGATTCACAGACTCCTATGTCCAGGAATATGAAATTACCCTTATCTTCAGAATCATGTAAAAATCATGTTGATATTCTTTTTGATATCACTGACAGATCCACCTGTGTAGGAGAATATATGGAATTTGTCCAGTATTTCAGGGATAGGTATAGCAGATTGAGCGAGATCATAAGAAGCAGGATCAATGCAAGGCCTATAGAGAGTCTTCGAAGGAACAGTTCCGGCTTTGGCAGGAACGAGAGATATGAAGAGGTTTCTATTATTGGGATGGTATCTGATCTAAAGACAACAACAAATGGCCACAGACTGATTGAACTGGAGGACCCCACAGGTTCATTTTCAGCCCTTGTGAGGGTAAATGATAAGGAACTGTTTGAGCAGGCGTCCAGGCTCATTCTGGACGAAGTGATAGGTATTGGCGGAGTACTGACAAATGACAGCAAGCTCCTGATAGCCAATAAGATAACCTTTCCTGAACTGCCAAATTCAGTTTCGTGCAGAAACTGGACTAAGGGAAAGGCTGTCTTTATCTCGGATATTCATATTGGAAGTTCTACATTTCTTGAGGATGCCTGGGAGAGGTTTATTGATTTCCTCAATGGAAAGTCTGATAATGAGAAACTTTCTGAGATGTCAAGAGATATCAGGTATCTTCTGGTTGCAGGAGATGTAGTGGATGGTATTGGTATTTTCCCGGGCCAGGAAAATGAACTATCAATAAAAGATGTATATGAGCAGTACAGGGTGGCAGGAAAATATTTCAGCCAGATACCTGAGAACATACAGGTAGTGATAAGTCCTGGTAACCATGATGCAGTACGCCAGGCAGAACCCCAGCCAAAATTGCCTGAAAGGATTAGGTCCTTTTTCCCTGACCATATAACATTTGTTGGTAATCCTGCACTCCTGAATCTGGAAGGGGTGAAGGTGTTGATGTATCATGGCAGGTCAATTGATGATATGGTGGCTGCAGTTCCTGGAGTATCCTATCAGAATCCAACAACAGCAATGGTTGAAATGATGCGCAGGCGGCATATTTCGCCCATATACGGAAGCCGGGTTTCAATTGCACCTGAGAAGAATGACCACTTTGTAATAGAACAGGTACCTGACATAGTGCATTGTGGACATGTGCATACCGTTGGAGCTGAAAGGTATCGAAATGTGGTACTGATCAATTCAGGAACATGGCAGGCACAGACCGAATTCCAGAAAAGGGTGAATCTTATACCCAATCCTGCAAGGGTTCCTGTGGTGGATCTCTCGGACTTTAAAACAAGTATACTCAAATTCAACTGATAGATCGATTTTTATATATATCTCGGCTATCTACATGGAACAGAAAATGAATTATAAAGAACAGATATTCAATATTCCCGACTTTGAGACATTGCTGAAAAAACAGGGTTATCGTTCTGCAGGTAATCATTCAGCAGTCAAGACATGCCTCTGGCTTGGTCGAAGTGTGAAGGGAGAGGGATCCTGCTACAAATCAAAATTTTATGGTATAAATTCTCATCAGTGCATGCAGATGACCCCTACAATGATGTGCAATCAAAAATGTCTTCATTGCTGGAGACCGGTGGAAGTTGATGTCAGACCGCCTGAGAAATGGGATTCTCCAGTGGAAATAGTGGGGTCAGCAATCAAATCTCATAAGAAACTCATCTCAGGATTTGGAGATTCTGGAAAAAGGGAACTATGGATGCAGGCAAATCAGCCCAAACATGCTGCAATTTCTCTTGCAGGGGAACCCACATTGTATCCCTATCTTCCAGAACTTGTTGATGAATTTTCAAGAAATGGTATTACGACCTTTGTGGTGACCAATGGAACAAATCCTGAAATGGTTGAAAGAATCAATCCAACCCAGCTGTATATGAGCCTGGATGCACCTGATAGAGAAACATATAATTCAGTTTGTTCTCCTAGATCATCAGATTACTGGGAAAATATCAAGATGTCACTTGAGATTCTTGGAAGAAAAACTGAAAGAACTGCCGTTCGTGTAACCCTGATAAAGGGAGTGAACATGTTCGATCCTGCAGGATATGCCCGTCTTCTTGAAATGGCAGATCCTGATTTTGTTGAACTTAAGGCCTATATGCATCTTGGTTTTTCCAGAAGGCGCCTTCCAAGGGATGCAATGCCCTCACATGATGAAGTATTTTCCTTTGCACACAAGGTTGCAAATGAAATGGGATATGAGATAATAGATGATGTGGAAACAAGCAGGGTCGTACTTCTGTCAAAATCCGAACAAGAAAGTTATCTTTTCTAACAATATTTTTTGATCATAATCTATATTTACCACGACAGCTACATAACCTAGGAATTAGCATGTATAGATAGTACCATAGATAGTATCCTGGTTGACATTCTGTTAAATTTACAGAATTATTGGTCGCAGTATAGCCGATAACTGCATCTGTTATTCAAAAATTTATCATACTGAATTACTTTTATCACGGAGCATCATTAAAATGTCAGAACAATCTGCACATAAAAAATATGAATTTAAAAGAAAACTTGAACAACTGAAGAGCAAGAAGGGACGGGGTACTGAACTGGTTTCCCTTTATATTCCACCAGACAAACAGATATCAGATGTTGTATCCCAGCTTAAAGTGGAACACGGACAGGCATCAAACATCAAGTCAAAGGTTACAAGAAGCAATGTTCAGGGGGCACTTGATTCCCTGTTATCCCGACTGAAGTATCTGGAAGAGGTACCTGAGAATGGAATAATATATTTTACCGGTGCTGTGGATGTAGGAGCAAATAAGACCAGCATGGAAACAACAATAATTGAACCCCCCCAGCCAATTATTACATACAGGTATCACTGTGATTCAAGGTTCTACCTTGAACCTCTTGAGTCAATGCTTAAAGAAACCAAGACTTACGGGTTACTGGTTCTTGATAGACGTGAGGCCACAATAGGATTGCTTGTTGGAAAGCGTATAGAATCATACCGTCACCTGACCTCCACCGTTCCAGGTAAACAGAGAAAAGGAGGACAGAGTGCACAGAGATTCCAGCAGCTCAGGCTTATTGCCATACATGATTTCTACAAGAAGGTGGGAGAGGCTGCTAACGAAGTCTTTATGTCGGTAGATATGAATGATCTTGCAGGTGTACTTATAGGAGGACCATCGCCTACAAAGGAAGAATTTGATTCTGGAGAGTACCTGCATCATGAACTTGAAAAGAAAAAGGTAGGTCTTTTTGATGTTGCATATACTGATGAATCTGGATTGTCGGAATTGGTCAATGCAGCCAGTGAAAGACTCTATGACATTGATCTGATGGAAGAAAAAAGGGCTATGGAAAGGTTCTTTACAGAGCTGATATCAGAATCTGAAAAAGCAGCCTATGGAGAGGAAAATGTAAGAAAGAACCTTGAAATAGGTTCTGTTGAGGTCCTTCTCATATCTGAAGATCTAAGAGCTGAAAAAACAGTTATTGGATGCAGCTCATGTGGATATGAAAAGAAGTATACCATGCAGCTAAGGGCAGGTGAGATGACATCACAGAGTTCTGATTCAATTGGGAACTGCCCTGAATGTGGTTCACCGCTTGAGATAAAAGAAAAGGTTGATATTGTGGATGAACTATCAGATCTGGCTGATCAGATGGGTACAGAGGTGAAGTTCATATCCACGGAATTTGAAGAAGGTTCCCAGCTTATGAATGCCTTTGGAGGACTGGCTGCAATTTTAAGGTTTAGCACAGGTATCTGAAATATGGATTATCAGGTGATTTTTTGTTTTTAGAATTCAGAACAGAGGTAAAGTCAGTAATTGAAAAATCGCTGGATAAGTGTGGATTCAGGGCTGAAAACCTGGATCTTTCTCCATCCCAGCACGCCGATATTTCTTCAAGAGTTGCCTTCAGACTGGCATCTGCTGAGCGCAAGAATCCAAAAGAGATAGCAGAGAAGATCGTTGAAATGTGTGAGATTCCTGAGAATTCTTATATAGATCGAATAATATCGACAGGACCTTACATAAATATTTTTGCAAAACACAGGTACCTTGAAGACACCCTTGTCAGAATAAGGCAAGATCAAGGTCGGTTTGGTGGAGGCTTCTGTCAGGGCAGGATCATACTGGAGCACACGTCGGCAAATCCAAATGGGCCACTCCATGTGGGCCATATCAGAAATTCTGTTATAGGGGATACTCTGTACCGGATACTTAAACATGCAGGATATGATGTTGAAACACATTATTATGTAAATGATATGGGCAGGCAGATAGCAATTGTTTCATGGGCTCTGGCCAATTTTGATCTGGATGGGTCGAAGAAATCAGATCATGCTATTGCTGATGTATATATTCGTGCCAATGCTGAGCTTGAAAAGGATCCGGATAAAAAAATAGAAATCGATCGGCTTATGCAGCTTGTTGAGAGCGGTGATGTTGATACCATCAATCGCTTTGACAGAGCTGTGGATCATGCGATTGAGGGTATCAGAGAAACACTTTCAGTCATGAACATATATCATGATCAGTATGTCAGAGAATCTGACTTTGTTCGCTCCGGAGCAGTTTCAGATATTATTGAACAGCTAAAGTTACAGGGCAGAACAAAATTGAACGATGGTGCACTGGTAGTTGATCTTGAGGACCATGGTTTTGAAAAGAATCTGGTCATCCAGCGTTCAGATGGTACATCACTCTATACCACCCGTGATCTTGCATATCATGAATGGAAGGCCAGGCAGGCAGATAGGGTGATCGATGTGCTTGGAGCAGATCATAAACTGATATCCTCCCAGCTAAAGACTGTACTCAGTATCATCGGCAAACCTGAGCCCGAGATAATTATATTTGAATTTGTTTCCCTTCCGGAAGGCTCTATGAGTACCAGAAGAGGTAAATTTATCACAGCAGATGACCTGCTGGAACAGGTTGAAAGGCAGGCATTCTCAGAGGTTGACAGACGGCGTCCTGAAATGGGAGAAGGTTTCAAAAAAGAAGTTTCCAGGATGGTTGGAATGGCTGCGGTGAGATACGATATTGTCAAGGTATCTCCTGAAAAGTCTACTGTATTTGACTGGAAACAGGCCCTTGACTTTGAAAAGCAGGGCGGGCCATATATACAGTATTCACATGCACGTGCCTGCAGTATACTGAGAAAGGCAGAAGAGGAAGGTATATGGAATGCTGGAAATGCCTTTGATGGCTCTGTTCTTGTAGAGGATACAGAGATCGAACTTATCAGAAAAATGGCTGGTCTGGACCATGCAGTAGAAACTGCGTCACAGGAACTCAAACCAAATATAATTGCAATATATGCCCGGGAACTTGCTGATGCCTTTAATCAGTTCTACAGGTTTGTCCCTGTTCTCAGTTCAGAAGATGAGCAGTTGTGTAAAAGCAGACTTGCACTGGTTGATTGTTCTCGTATAGTTCTTTCAGAAATTCTGGATATTCTTGGTCTTGAAGCACCGGATTCAATGTAAAATAGAGATATCAGGCATTTTTTGCCTGATATACAGATTTTATCTGGCCATAATATCAAGTGCAATTTCAAGTACTCCATTTTTGCATGTTGATCTTGCACTGCTGGGATCTACCTTTACAGGAAGTTCCACGGTTTTTGCATATCGCATTCCATGGGCAAATGAAGCAATTTCCACACTATCATCTGAGATATAATATTCGATGTTCTCTTCATCGGTACCCATATCAGCTATCAGATATAGGGTATCTTCTGCTTCCAGTATATCGACGAATGGCTCTTTCTGGCCAACCAAAATCTGCTGATTGTTAAAAATTTTTGAAATATCAGGTACTGGCCCCTTAAATCCAAGAATCTCGGGTTTCTTTCCAGGATTCTGGATTATTGTAAAACCATATACAAGCGGTTTGTCAGGTGGCCTACTGGAGTTGTTTTCAAACATGCTGGTTATGTAGTTTATCAGCTGTTCGATATTTTCTATATGTTCTCCACCAAAATTATTTTCCTTATCATCAAAGGAGCGGCGTCTTTTATCTACCATGATCATCATTTCCTTCTGTAAGGATGATTCCGATCATTTTCTCTACGAATTTCAGAATCCCCGTTTGTTTTATTATATACGAACTAATTGTATATAAATCCCGCGTTACCGTTTAAGCTGTGCCTGATCCCTTATTGATTATGCTTTCCCACCTCACTACTATTATTTTTCTTTCATAATTTAAACATCTTTTGTTGGAGGCAGATAGAAACTTTTCAGGATCATTTTATTAATAATAGATATATGTCCATAACATTGGTACCTGTAGGGCCTGTTATCAACAGATTCCCGGTCTGTTTGAAATAATGATACGAATTGTTCTCAGCCAGATACTTTCCTGCATTAAGTCCTAATTTTTCCCCCTTCCCAATTGTCTGACCATCTGCAAAGGCACCGGCAGCATCTGTTGGTCCATCGGTTCCGTCAGTACCTGCACACAGCATCATAACGTTATTCATTCCTGCACATTCCATTGAAAAGGACAGGGCAAATTCCTGGCACCTTCCACCTTTACCATTCCCGGATACAGTTACAGTAGTTTCACCTCCGGCTATTATGCATGCAGGTAATGTTACGGGTCTGCTATGTTGTTCTTCCCTTGCGATTGCTGCAAAGACCCTGGCTACCTCTCTGGCTTCACCGGTAATAGTGGATGTAAGAACAATTGAATTATATCCAAGGTCAACTGCTACATCCACAGCACGGGATATTGCCAGTCTGTTGTTTGCAATGATATAATTATGGCATCTTTTAAATATAGCATCTTCTGGCTTTGGTGTTTCCCTGATAAGGCCGTCAGCACCTTCTTCAATAAACTTTTGTACAGCTAGAGGCAGCTGAATATTGTATCGTTCGATTATTTCCTTGCACTGGCTGAAAGTGGAAGTATCAGGAGCTGTGGGACCTGATGCAATAACATCCAGAGTATCTCCCACCACATCAGAGAGTATGAGGCTGATTGATTGTGCAGGATAACTCATTCTTGCAAGTCCACCACCTTTGATTGCTGAGAGATGCTTTCTGATAGCATTGAGCTCGCCAATAGTGGCTCCTGCCCTCAAAATAGTTTCTGTTGTGATCATCATGTCTTCAAGTGATATTCTTTCGTGAGGTAATGTAAGCAGTGCTGAACCACCACCTGATATCAGGTATATAACCAGATCCTTTTCACCGACTTTATCCAGCATGCTTCTCACTTTTCTGGCTGCAGATAATCCGTTCTGGTCAGGTACAGGATGTCCAGCCTCAAAAACAGGTATAAAATTTAAATTTGAGCCATAACCGTATTTGGTTATTGCAATCCCTTCAGAAATTCTATCTCCAAGTATTTTTTCTATAGCCTCTGCCATAGATACAGCAGCTTTTCCAAAAGCAATCACATAGATATTATTGAAGGAATCCAGATCATATCTTTTGCCTTCAATGCTAAGGATTTCTCCAGTCCTTTCAATGGCCCTAGTCACAGACCTACCCGGTTCAACAGATTTGATAGCTTCTGTAATTATCTGAGTGGCATCACTTTTAAGTGCCTCTGAATCACTATCCATAGCAAATCCTCCTGATCAGTCAGATGGAAGGATCTCTGTCATAACATCTCTAAATATTCTTGCGTTTTTCTTTATCTCACTCTCAGCTTCTGTAAGATTCATATCCTTACATTCTTCATAGAATGCAATAAATCTGGTAAGCCATAAAACCCTCAATGCGTCAATGATGACCGTGTTTTTCTCATCGCAATATCTGTTGAACATATGCCACACACAGCGAGCCCAATTATCGGCATCCAGAGGTTTGTTCTCTCTGATGGTGGCGCAGATATGATTCATTAATTCAGAGGGAAATGTTCCTTTGTAGATATCAGAGTATTCACCAAACCTGAGATTGACGGTTTCTTTCATTTTCTCTATATCCATTGTGATAGGTACCGGTGAAGGTCCGAAATACTCTGATGTTTCAATAAGGTCTCCACCTCTGTACCTGAAATTTCGGTCTGAATAATAGATTGCCAGATCAAACATCTCCCTTACGACCTGCCTGAACATTGGTATGATTGAAGATTCAGGTTCAACATATTTTGAGGTGGACTCATGAAGTTTAAGGCCAAGCATAGCTTCCCTGATCCTGTGATTTTCAGCAGCTGCAACACTTGTAATAAAAATATCTATTCCAAAGTCCGGAGGGAATAGCGGGTGCTGCCTGAGGGATTCAGCAAGTCTTTTTGAAATGCAGAACTCACCACCAATAGGCTGTCTAACATCAATTCCGTAATAGGCCATTGTGAATGGATACCCCAGGTTATTTGTAATCACACCATCGAATTTATCCCTTACATAGAATGGGACAACAAGACCCGTCCGTCCGTACAGTACAGGTCTTACCAGTTCCTGTATCCATTCACTTTTAATGGAAAGAAGGTCCCCATCTACAAATGCTACAGCCTTTGCATCCAGATGATGGGCAATCTCTATAACGGTACGCATACCATTTCCTTTACCCGGATCTCCCATCTGCTCTACTACCATCTTCTGTACCGGAGAGATATCAAACATCTCAGCCAGTTCTGCTGTTCTGTCAGTTGAGAAACCGTCCGAGACCACAACAAGTGTTCTGTATGGAGAGAGGTACTGCATCACCCCCTCACGAACAACGTTCATTACATGAAGTATTGTTGGTTCAACATTTTTGGTCTGTATTCCGATTACCACATCGACTTTTCCCACATTTTCCAGCTTATCTGAAATCCCCGCATTAAGTTCCATGCAGTTGTATTTGTTCTGAGATCATTTATAATTAATTATATAATATTTTTTTTCTGAAATATTAATAAATGTAAAACTCAATGACACAAAATTGATCCGGTGTTATTTTCAACAGTAATGCAGATATGAGCAATGGAGGACCTGGGATATCATTTGGCTGACAGGTCTGAAAGGGAGATAAAATCCTTTGTCTTGCAGATACTATCCAGTTTTTTGAGCTGGATATTTTCGGATTCAAACACGTTTTCTACTGTCCTTTCCACAGTATATGTAAGCTCATCAGGCTCCACTCCGGTTACAGCAGTCAGTAATTTCAGACCAGCCCCGTTATTTTCAGACTTTTCAAAGATATCAGATGCCGGTAAATCCTCAAAGGAAGTAAGACTTGTCTTTACCATATTTCCTGGAATATCAATAATAGCCTTCATATGGCCGATAAATAGAGGACTCTTGTTCATTACTTCTTCCTTGAGTTTGAGGAGAAGCTTTTCAGAAACAGATCTGGCTGTATCCAGATCAATCTCAGGCAGGAGCTCGAATTCTGCAGAGTATGTGGATATTTCTGACATCTCTATCGAATCCAGTCTGGATGCATTTTTCTGGGTATGACTGTCCCGGAAAATATTGCTGAACAGTTTCTGGAACCTTTCATCACTGATTCTGGCTGAGAATTGCATTATCTGTGCATCTTCATTGATCTCACGGAGTCTGTTGATAACTTCAGGTATTCTCTCAGGTGGGGCGATATCTATTTTGTTTATACCAATGATTTCTGCTTCTTCTATCTGTGTGACAATGAACTTAGGGATCTGCTTGAATTCAGTACTGAACCTTTTCCCATCTACAAGACAGATGATGGGTGCAAAGGTGATACCGGGAATGCCTATTGTTGCAAGATCGTCCCTTATCTGGGCAGGGAAAGCAATTCCCGTAGGTTCTATCAGCACAATATCGGGATCAAATTCTTCTTTAAGGGCCCTTAACGTATTTTCCACATCAATCCTGAGAGAGCAGCAGATACATCCGCTTGTAAGTTCACTTGTTCTGATTCCGGAACTGGATATGGTATCTCCGTCAATTCCGATTTCACCTATTTCGTTTACAATTATGGCTACTTTCTGATCATTTGTGCTTAACTGTCTTCCTAGATTGAGTATAGCTGTAGTCTTTCCACTTCCAAGAAATCCACCAATTATTGCTACTTTCACAAAATCACCTATTAATTATATATCGGTATTTTCTAATTATCAAATGGTACAGAAGCTTAATTCATACAATATTCATCCCTTGCCCTGACCAATGCCTTCAGATTTTTAATCGGGCTTCTGGGTGCTATTCCGCAGGAAGGGGCCAGTATATCCACATCTTTTTCCAGGCATTGCCTGGACTCCTTTATTACATTTTCAGGGGATGTGCTTAGGAGTGTCCTGTATGCAGATACATTTCCTGCTATTATTGCCCTGCCTGATATGATTTCACTGGCCTGTGACAGATCAATTGATTCCTCCAGGCTGATCCCATCAAACCCACACTCTGAGATAGCATCCAGAATAGGGAGAGCAGTTCCGCACATATGAATGATCTTTCTTCCCTTTATTCTATCTGCAAGCCTTTTATGCAGTGGCTGAACCAGTGATTCATACATGCCAGGATCCAGCAGATCAGGCCCGGCAATACCGTCTGCAACTGAAATGATATCTGCTCCACAGTCCAGTAATGCATCTGCATACTCTATGCATACATCAGTTGCAATCTGCATAATACTGTCAATATTTTCAGGGTTTAGTACAGACCATGTAAGAAAATTATACATACCAGTAAGATGGGCTGTGAGTGTGGCAGGCCCCTCCATTCCGGCAATAAGGGGTACATTGCCATCTGTTCTTTCTTCGAGAATACGGGTAGCTTCCAGTACTGAAGGAACTCTTTTTGCATTAAGGAGACCATCCGGATATATGACCTCATTTTTTTTATCAGAAAGAGGATGTGTTATCACAGAGGGCTGTACATCAATTCTTCCCATGTTCACATCACATCCCATTGCCTCTGCAAGAACTGTCAGACAGTATGGGTAGCGTACTGCCTCAAAACCTGCTATTGTATGCCCGGCCAGGGCAAGTGATGCCATCAATTCAGGATTTATGTGGGATTCTGGCCAGAAAGAGTCTGTCATCTGCATCTGATATACAGTGGCTGTCTGGGTCACTGAAACCACAGGGACAATATCTGGCTTTCCAGAATTCAGGACAGTGAATAACCTCTGTTTTAAATCCATGATCAATTCTGAATATGGTGCTGGTTAATAAAACAGTTTACGGTAAGATCTGTTATATTGTTCAGGTCGGTGGAAAAACTTTATGGAACAAAGATATAAATGATATCCAGTCAAACTTTGTACCATGAGCAGCATAATCTATGATGATATTGGAAGTTATCCTCTTCCTGAAGGAGTTAGCAGAGACTGGCTACAGGTCCAATTTGAAAATGATCCGGATAATGAAAAGCTAAAATCTGTTGTCAGTGATGTTTTCAGGCAGAAGATTGATGCCGGAGTGGAGGTACCCACATATCCTCAGCTAAGGGATATGAATAATCAATTCCTCTCAATTATCAAAGATCCCGGATGCTGTGATGAACCGTTCAGGGTGCGTGAGGAGGCAGCGGTTATAGCTGAACTGGAAATGATAGAACAGGCAGCTTTACTTTATTATCAGCAGACAGGAGAAAGACCTGATATCCGTATCTGTGTTACTGGACCTGTTGAACTGTATCTTCAGGAATTTGGAAGCAGTGAGTATACCGATATTCTAAACCAGCTGGCTGAAAGTGTTAACCTTTTTGTAAAGAATGCTGTACGATCCGCAAGGAACTTCAGGGTGAGAACTGTTTCAATTGATGAGCCGAGCATAGGAATAAATTCCCAGATCATGTTTGATAATCCACATATAATCGATGCACTGACAGCTTCAGGAGATTATGCAAGCAGAAACAATATTGATGTGGAGATTCACCTGCACTCTCCCCTGCACTATGAACTTGCCTGCCAGGCAGAAAGCATAAATGTGATAGGCATCGAATCTGCTGCAAGTCCGTCTTATTTCGAACTGATCGACAAAAACATTCTTGAGAAATGGGATTCCTTTTTGAGGGTTGGTATTGCAAGAACAGATATTTCCAATCTGGGTGCGATCCTTAATGAAAAGCACAGTATGAATGTATGGAAGAACCCTTCAATGCTGCAGGAGATTGTGACTGGTATGGAAACTCCGTCTGTTATTGCAAAGAGACTCGAGCGGGCATATTCTCTGTTTGATGAAAGAATAAAATATGCAGGTCCAGACTGTGGACTTGGTTCATGGCCCTCGCAGGAAATTGCATTTAATCTTCTCTCAAATGTAGCAAAAGGTATTACGGAATTTAGAAAAACAATGAAATGAGGATAGCTGAAATAATTTTCTGAGTATGTGCAGTTATGAATGTATCTTTGCATTTCAGAGCATAAAGCCCTCTATTGCCTGCATTGATCTTTCCATTATCACGGGTGTTATATTGACCTCGATATATGCTGCGATCAGCAGTAATATGATTGAAATCAGCAAAAATTGCCAGAGATATCTGGAACTCAAATATTCTCTGGTAACAGAATTTATCTTTTCAACATCATTTTTCAATTCATCTACATTATCACCAGTAAACAGTTCATTATCAGTGATCATTCCTGACTGTATTCTGGCAAATCTGTATCCAAGTGCTGCAGAGACCAGGATAACTGGAATTTCAATGATCCCATGGGGTAACACAGAGACTGTAAAATAAACCCATGAATAGAGTATACCAATAATTATTCCCGGATTCCCCATTAATTGGTATGCGATCAGTGCACTGTTGAAATTAACAAAAGCAAGCAGTATTCCAATAAGAATGCCATTCACCATTATGATCAGTACAGGTACAGTATAGGGCATGATCCAGGAAAATGTACGGTATTCATTCTTTGTATATCCGCATAGATCCCATATGGATCCTTCATTTGTGGAAGGCACCTCTCTGTGAGTTTCAGATACTGATGTATTGAATCTGGATACAGTATAATGAATTAGCCTGTATACCGGCCAGAGAAGGCGTTCAATTCTGCTGGAGATATTGCTGTATGTTGAATGTTGCTTTCTGATTCCAAGTTCACCTATCATGAGACTGTGCATATACACAAATATACCTGTACCAGCGCAGGCTGTCAGAACAGCAACTGTATTGTGAATAAAGATTGACCACATGAGAGGTATGTATCCGGCAGTGACCTCAACTTTTGTCATGGCAGTTTCTGCAGTAGTGGCTATTGCGTGATTTACAGGTTCAGGCTGTGCAAATACCACCATAACCATATATATGAAGGTACTAAAAAAAAATGAAATAACTGCAAACCCCATGAACACTTTGACTGTCCATAGGAATTCCAGATAACCAATACTGAATCGGGACGTTTTTTTCATATACTGTGAATAGTTGTTTTTTTTCTATATCAATATTTACAGTTCACAGGAATTAAATCGATGGGTTAAAGTATCTCTATTCTGGATACAATAATTAGAAACTAACTTATCTGATGTATAACTTTGGAATTGCAACCTGAATGATAAATTGATATGAGGACACACATCATGAGAATACCTACCGGAATTGAGGGACTTGACGAACTGATTGAGGGTGGTTTGCTATCTGAAAGAGTCTATCTGGTAAGTGGTCCACCGGGTTGTGGCAAAACCACATTTGGTATGCAGTTTTTGATACAGGGTGCCTCGCAAGGAGAGGTTGGATTATATGTAACACTGCTGGAGAGTCCGCAGAACATAATTGATGATATCTCCAACTATGCTATAAACCTGCCTTCACTGATAAAATCAAGAAAGGTCCTTTTTGCTGATCTTGGACCAAGACTTGAATATGGGTATATGGATGAGATGCATGACATTATAACACCGGAATACGAGGTTGGTCATGCATCTCTTGAAACTGATGCACCCTCACCTGCAATGGTCTACAAGGAAATTTCAAACTATGTCAGGGAATATAATGTAAAAAGGCTTGTGATAGATTCACTGTCTGCCATACGTTTTACAACTAAGGATACCTCTCTGGAAGAAAAGGAAATGAGCAGGTTTATCCGACACCTGAAAAAACTGGGATGCACCACTGTCCTGATCTCAGAGATGACCGATCCACAGGCATATACAACTGAACAGTTTGCATCGCACGGAGTAATATTTTTACATAATTTCCTGTATGATAAAAGTATGATACGAGCCCTTCAGATAATTAAAATGCGAGGCACGATGCACGATTGCGATATGCGCCGTATGGACTTTACAGGCAGGGGTTTGAAAATTTTTGACCTGCTTAAATAAAAATTAGGGGGCCTGGAATGGTAAGGATTTTTCGCAAAAAAAATGAAAGAAAGTCCATAAGTGATGATGAAAAGGACAAGCTTGTAAAGAAAGCATATGAACTTGGATTTGAGGTTGGCTATCACAGACATTCAGAAATAGGATGGGTCAATCAAAGCCTTGTTACCCTTTATAATTTCAGCAGGGAATATGGCCTAGAGGAGATTGTAAGGGACAGTTATCACCAGGGCAAAAAAAAAGGCTCTGTTAGCAGGGACAAGGATTTGAAGAAGGATCTTTCTCCTACCAGAGTTTCACAATATGAAAACATTCATGTAAGTGCTGTCCTGAACCCTTCTGGAATCAGTTCAGGATACAGCAAACAGTATAAGGCTGTTCATTCACACTCTCCTGTAAACAGGCCGACCATGATGGATCTTCCTGAAAACACATCGATTGCTGGAATGATCCAGAGACCATCACAGATAAAGGGTTTTCTTCCATTAATCCATGAAGAAGAGATTACAGAATCTCATTAAGGGAATCCGTAACCTGAAAATCTCTGCTTTTCATCCAGGTTGACAATTATGAATCTGTCCTGAGTGCTGTATGCAATCTCTTTTTCACCTGCAAGGTGGAGAGTGCATTCACTTCCAGGATCTGCACTGTCAACTTCTGTATCATTGATCTCAATTCTTTCAACTCTTACAGGAGATGATTGGATCCCACTGAACAGATGTAATACATCGAAAAGATTGATTTTCTTTGAAAAACGAGAGATACGGCATTTCAGATTGAATCCAGTATCAACGAGTTCTTTTTCTGATATTATGTATCCTCGCTCAATTTCCTTGGATTGAATATTTTTTAGAGCAAGTCCTACCCTATCTCCTGTAAAAGCCTGCTTTTTGTCCTCGTCATGTATCTGGATGGAACGTATTTCAATTTCTTTGCTGGTCGGAAATACACTGAGTTTATCTTTAATATTGATCGAGCCCTGCTTTACAACTCCCAGAGCAACACATCCTATTCCTGTAACATTGAATACCTGGTCAATGACCACCCTGGGGCTTTGGGAATCCAGTTCTCTGTGCTCGGAATCAACTTTTTTACCAATAGTGAATATCATATCTCTTAGTTCGTTCATTCCTTCATGTTCTGTGGCTGATACTTCAATATAGTCCCATTCTTCAAGAGTGGTTCCTGCAACTATTTTCTTTATTTTGTCCTTCAGCTCATCCTGGGCATAAGAATAGGTGGTATCAGATTTTGTCAGCACGAAGATACCATGTCTGTAATTTAGCAGGTCAAGACTCAGTATACACTCGCCTGCATATATATCCGGGCCTTCCGGTGGAATGCATACTAGGGCAATATCTGATAGGTGAAGGGCTGTTAGCAGTGGTTTGATGGATTTTGGATATCCCGCAGGGTCTATTATTGTAAGCACTTCACCGCTTTTACTGAACTCATATGTGACAATATCAGAAACAGCTCCCTTCTTTCCAAGTTTTGAGGCAAGTGTGGTCTTCCCACTTCCTTCATTACCAATAACAGTTATTTTTGTCATATTATCTGATTACTCCGCATCGATTTGATGGAATAATTCTTTCACAGCAATATATCTTTTTTGAAAAATTAACTGTCTCTGAGAATAGATGGATGAGGATTTTTACCAGTAGTCTCCTTTCCATATGGATTCTGTCTTGTCATTTGTGCTCTTGTTGAGTTTTTTTATTCTGACTAGATATTGATCATCTTCTTTTACAGGCTCTTCAAAAACTGCTTCAACTCCAAGTCTTTGAAGATAATTTTTGAATTTACCTGCAGTATGTAAACTTTTTACCCGGATCTGAACATCATCTGTGATTCTTTCACCGCAGCCAACTTTATTTATTGTTTCAACCATTGGAATGAGAATGCTTTGGCCAAGCTGAATACATCGTTTCTGAAGTTCTTCATCATTTTCATTCCATTCAACTGACTGGAATCCCTCTCTTACAATTCGAGAGAATAGATAATCTCTTCCAGTATCATTATAGAATTTGAAGGCATGTTCCAGATCTGCACAGTTACTCTGGGAGGTTGTGTATTTCATTGGCTGCAATACCATCTCAGGGTCCTTGACCACTACACCTTCACGTTTGTCTTTCCCCAGTTCCTCTATAATTTTCATTATTTTCTGGGAAGCATCCCTGACAGGATATTCTCCGAAAAATTTTACCTGAGCAAGTCCGTATTCATCTGCAAGCTTTCTTTTTTCATCAATGGAATAGGGTTTTCCTGTATTTTTTTTCGAATATCAAACACAAAAAACTGAAGTGAATCAATATTGTAGATGTCCTTTGGAACATAGGGATTATCAGGACCTACCATCTCTGCACACAGTACCAGATCAGGATGGTCTCTGAAAAAGTCCAGATTAATAAGTTCCCGGACCTTTTCAGTGGTATAGGGGCACACAAGTCCTCCTCTGGTAAATGCCAGGACCTCTCCATTGATTTCTGCGGCCCGGACATTGTATCCATTCATCTTTTCTTCAATTGCCACACTATCTGCAGTTTCAAAGTTCTTAATGATGGCAGATTCAAGAAGCAGTGCTCTTCTAATCTTTGGAAAGCCACGAACCAGCTCAAGCTCATTGCTTTGCTGGTTCAATACGCTTCCCTCTTCTATGTGAGATACCTTCTTGTCAAAGCGCAGCAATTGTCTGTACTTTCCCCAGTTGGCTGTCAATATTCTTCTTTCAATCAGCTTTTCCAGTCTCTTTTCAGAGATATCCAGATAACTGGCGGTTTTATTTATGTCCAGTGGTATTTTCTGATCAGTTTTTTTACTCATAGTTCTGAAAATCCATTTTTACCCTTAATATTTATTTAACAAGGGTATTGACTATATTCCTGCGTGTGATGAAACCTACGAACTCATTTTCCAGATTCAGTACTGGCAGTCCTCCAATATTCTCTTCAAGCATAAGATCTACCACATCCTGCAGAGGAGTGTTTGTATAGACTGTTTTTACACCTATAGTCATAATATCTTCAACAATGAGATTTTTTATACGTGAATCCTGCTGATTGCCTGCAACAAGATCTCTGAATGCACGCATAGCTTTTGCAATATCCCTTTCGGTAACAATACCCACAAGTTCACCATTTTCAACAACCGGCAATCTTCCAATATCATTATCAAGGATCAATCTCCTGATATGGACCACCCTGTCACTTGGAGTTGCAAGTATAGGATCTGCTTCCATCACTTCAGCTGCATATCCCTCAAAATATCCATTCTTTAATAGCTCAACCGGTGTGATCCAGCCCAGGATATTTTCCTGATCAGCAACTATGATTATGCCTTTATTCTTTGCCATAAGGGTGACAGCATCATCAAGTTCAGTGTCAGGGAATACCTTAACAAAATTATCCGAAACTGCTGTTGCTACATGAAGTGCAGATGCAGGCAGACCGTATTTTTTACGTGTACCCAGCTCCTTTGTAAGATTGCGCATTGTCAGTATGCCGACGATTTCACTGTTATGGGTAACAAGCAGACGACGACTTTTTTTCTTTTCCATCATATCAAGAGCATAGGACACAGTGTCAGCCTTATCGATGGTTGACGGCTCTACCATAACTTCTTTGACTTGCATATTTTTCACTCCTATATTTCAGCAACTAATGTTTGTCTATGAATATCCTCATCCACACCTGATATTATTCGTTTTTTTGATCCAGAATAACTTTTATTACATCGCTTCTGCTCAGTATCCCAACTATTTCTCCATCATCCTCTACAGGCAATCCTGTTATATCATGCTCAAGCATGATTTGGGCTGCGTCCACAACTTTATCATTCAGATTGACTGTGGTCAGTGGTTCTGTCATGATATCTTCTGCTAGTAGAGGCACTTCCTTGACATACCGGTAAACTTTATCACCCCCGGCAACTGGCCGCCTGCCCATTTTAATGTTTTTGGTAGATAGCTTTCCCTCATTATCTGTCATCGGATTCAATGCCAGATTTGTGGTTGAGATCATGCCAACTGCATCCCCTGTATTGTTCATGACAATTACCCTGCTTATATTGTTCTTGTTCATGACATCTACAACATGGTTGACAGTGTGGTGGCGATGGACCATATGGGCCTCACCTGTTATGATGGTTGAAACATTGATATTGAGGTCCAGTTTGCTTATATGGCCAACAATGTCCGTTCTGGTAATAATTCCAACAACTTTGTTGTTGACCACAGGAAGATTGTTTATATCATTCTCAATCATAAGCTCAACTGCCTGGGTAATGGAAGCTTCAGGATATATCGTAACAGGTGACTCCCTCATAACCAGATTCACAGGTATTCTGTCTATTGGTCTGCGTCTCCATAATGGCCCTGCCTGAGCCAATCTTCTGCTCATATCAGATTTGCTGACAATTCCCACCATCTCATCTTCATCAATAACTACAAGAGTGCTAATCTTATGTTTGAGCATCAGGTTCCGGGCATGGGAGAGTGGTTCATCCGGAGATATTACATATACAGGTGAACTCATTATATCTTCTACTTTCATACAATTCCTCCTCAGGTCTGTTTTTTTAGACAGAGAACATTTTTTTTATTCTATTATTGCTCTCAGAAAATCTCTTTCAGTGATTATTCCACAAAGTTTTCCATCGTCAAACACAGGCAGTGAACCTACATTTTTCTCAATCATAAGGCTTGCTGCCTCTCCCAGGTCCATATCAGATGATATCCAGACCACATCTTTGGAGACCAGAGAACTTACAGGCTCATTAAATGCTTCGTGGATGTTACCTGTTATAAGTTTCTGGAATGCTTCCCCGTTACCCAGGAAATGGACTATATTGGATGCTGTAATGATACCTATAAGCACACTATCTCTTACAAGGGGTAATCTCCTGAACCCTTTGCTAACCATGATCTTTGCAGCATCTCCAATGGATGTATCAGGAGTTACGGTTGTTACATTGGTGCTCATGTACTCTCCAGTAGATTTGTTGGTGAGAACACCTGCTATGAATTTGAGAAAATCCTTTTCAGTACATATTCCTATAACCCTATTATTGTCATCTACAATAGGCAACCCCCCGGTTTTTTTCTCAAGCATGATCCTTAGAACATCGTCTATCTTTGCATCACTTTTTACGTAAGCTACGTTGTGCTGCATTATTTCACGCACTTCTGCATTGATAGCTGCAAGCAGGTTTCCATTATAGTGTTTTTCCACAAGCAGATTCCGGTCCCCACCTCCAAGAAAATCCACGATATCCACAGAGGTAACGATTCCTTCCAGTCTTTTTGTACCTGCATCTGTAACCGGAACCCTCCTGAATCCCCTGGCTGTCATTGTCTTGATAGATCCCATTATTGTGGTGGTGGGTGGCACGGTTACAACATCACTGGTAGCAACAGCCATTATGTCTCCAACATACTCAGCTTCCCTTGCATCAAAATCCACAGGTCCCACATCAAGTAACCCATTGCTGCTAAACATCTTAGGGTCTTTTCTCTGAATTGTTTTATCCTGTGAGTTCAGTTTTTCCCTGATCTTCACTTTTTCTTCTGAAATCTTGTTTTTTCTATTTTGTGTGCTCAATTAAATCACCATTGTCTGGATTCATTCAAAAATGATAATATTCGGCTTTGCAGTTTTACCTGTTAAGACATGCCTTTAAAAGGTCGTGTCTGTCCACAATCCCAACAAGCTTTTTTCCGTTTGAGACGCAGATTCTGCCTATATTATACCTGGATAATTTACCAATCGCCTCCTCTATTTTTGCGTCAGGAGGTATTGTATACAATGGGGTGGACATAATCTTTTCAACTCTTGGAGAATTTTTTGCTCCTTTCCCATCAATGTCACTGGCACCTATTCTCGCATGACCTGATTTTATTATATCCCTTCTGGTAACAATTCCCATGATCTCCTCTTTATCATTTACTACCGGAACACCGGTATAGTCCCAGTCAATCATGTTTGACCAGATCTTTGCAACAGTTTCATCCGGATGTACTGTTGCAACTCGGGTTGTCATAATACTGGATACATCCACTGAAGGAATTCTTGATTCAGGAATATTTTGCAGAATGTCCACATCACTGATCACCCCGGTGAGTGTATAATCTGTTGTGGATTTTACCACAGGTGCTCTGTTCTCTTTTGATTCTATAAGCAGTTCTGCAGCTTTTAAGAGATCCATATCCGGTGTAATGGTTGGCGTCTCTCTCACATACCCTCCTACAGTTACATTTGACTTGTTGGTTCTTATGTTGAGTATATCCTGATCTGTTATAATTCCCATCACTCTGTTTGAATCGTCAACTACAGGAAGTCCTCTTAAGAAGTAGTCCCGCATGATCTGGCGGGCATGGGTTACATACTCATGGTCCTTTACAAATAAAGGATCTTTTGACATAATATCCTCAACTTTCATAGTTTTCACTCCTATCAATCTAATAAAAAACAAAACTCAAAGACAGGTTTCAATCATAGTAACCTTCACTGTCTCTGCAGCTTTCACAGAGCATCATCCCATTGACAAGCTGGAGATCCCTTGAAAATGATCCACAGTTTGTACATATACCGGTATCCATCTCTTCCCTTTCTTCAAATGCTGGTTCACGGTTCATTTCGATAAGGTTTGTAAGGATGGTATCAAGGCCTGGTGATATTGCCATTATATCCCGGTCTGTGATCAGGCCAACAATATTTCCGTTATCCATAACTGCAAGCCTTCTTATATTGGATTTTACCATTAATTTGGCTGCGTCTATTGTGCTTGCCGATGGTTTTATCGTAATAATGGGCGAGGACATAATTTCTCCAGCATTAATAGCTGCAGGATCGATCTCTGCAGCTAACACTTTTATGACCAGGTCTCTTTCTGTTATGATTCCCACCACTTCATCGGTATCAGTTACTATTATGCTTCCAATGCTGTTTGCTTTCATCTCCTGGGCCACTTTCAGAGAGCTCTCATTGATATCGATTGTAAAAACCTGCTTTGACATCATCGAGTGAACCGAAACCTCGGTCTCTATATCTCGAATAGAATAAATCTCATCCTCTCTATCATCATCATCTGTTCCAAGAAGCATATGAATCCCTATTTCCACATGTAAATATTGTTTTCAACAGCTACACTGATCCCACTACTGCAGGAGTTTCCCACATAATAAAATTGGGCTTTTATGTTATATATACCTTCTTTTTTTTGTAAAAAGGGTCAAAAAAATGTTGTGCCTGCATGGTCAAAAATACCGGGAAACAAAATGCTCAGGAACTTTATCACATAACTATGATTTTGCTTCTGTTTCCGACATTAAGTTCGATTTCATCTTTGAGACCATACTTGGAATAAGCATCAATTACCTCTATTCTGGAATCAATATCTATGTCGTTTACAGTGTTTGCATGCTCTCCCCACAGAGCAAGGCGGATCCTGCCGGTTTCATCGGACACATAGATATTTGCAACCATATCCTGAGTTCCGTCCTGCCGGCTGAACTCCTTTATCTCATCAATTCCAGAAACATGGCCTTTTATTGAAAATAGGTCCCCTGCAACAATATCTGCAATCGGAGTAAAACTTTCTCTAAATTCTACATTTCTATCACTCTTTTTGATCAATCCATATGATCCTATCTGGATTTCAACTTCCTGATTGAAGTTGTTTTCCCGAGCATATCCATTGATTATCTCTACAGTATCACCTGCTTTTATCTTCTCTGCAAAATCGGCTTTTTCATCCCACAGTGTCAAACGTATCTTTCCACTGCTGTCACCTATGAGGATGTTGCATACACGTCCCTTTGACCCGTCTCTGCGATTGAATTCTCGTATATCCCATTTATCCAGGACTTTTCCGTAAAGGTTAATGTCCCCCATCCCGTCCTTGATATCACTGATGCTGGTTGAACTCAGTTTGATATCGACCATCTCATCACTTTCTGATATCATGTTATTATCCCCGATGTTCACTTCCAGTCCTGTATACCCTTCTTTGACATAGCCACTGATCTTGAGGCATTGTCCGATTTCAATATTTCCTGAATTTATAAGTTCTGCACGATCATCCCAGAGGGTAAGCCGGATGGTGCCTGTTTCATCGCCAACGACAATGTTGCCTACCTTGCCGGTTGTCCCATCATTTCTTTTGAATTCTCTGCTGTCAAAAACTGAGATAACTTTTCCAATAAAATTGACGATACCACTATCAGGGGTTATTTCTGCAATTTTGACTGTATTCTGGCCTGCATCAGAAGCTCCCAGATCATGTGCAACAAGCATAGCAGCAGTCTTCTCATCACATAGGCCACTCATCTGCTCTACCTTTTCATTTACCCTTTCTATATATTCATCCCTGCTGATAACTTTACTAACCTTTTCGTAGATACTGTTGATTTCGTCCATATTTTCCATATATAACACCTGCTGATGATCGCAAAAAGCATCATGTGGCAGCTTCATGTTTGAATCATGTTTATGATGATTTCGTTCATATATCTGATATATTACTTAATGCTGTCTCTAGTAAGGTGAATGTGATAGGACCAGGGAAAGATTATTTGAATAATACTATTATATCCATTGAGAAAGTATATTAACAATCAGCTATATCGGATATCGGATATCATGATTCGCAAGTGCTCAAAACATGGTTATTTTAGAGGTGAGGAATGTCCTCAGTGCGGAATTAAAGGTAGATATGTGCTGGACAGTGAACGTGAGGAACGTCTTGGCAGATTCATTTCTGGAGTTTTGAGGCATTTTCCCAGAGAAGTGGGCCTTAAAATGGATGATGAAGGATGGGTGGATTTTGAACTGCTGTGCTCTTTGTTGAAGAGCAGATATAAATGGGCAACCAGGGAACGTCTGATATCTCTTGTGGAGTCAGATGAAAAACAGAGATATGAGATCGATGATTCCAGAATAAGAGCTCGCTATGGGCATTCTGTGGATGTTGACCTGGATTATCCTGACAATGAACTTCCTTCCCTGTACTACGGGGTGAGCCAGGAAGAGGTTGATATGCTTCTTGAAAATGGGATTTCTCCAATAAGGCAGACATATGTGCATCTTAGTACTTCCTATGGTAAGGCCGTTGAGGTAGCCCAGATACACACTGAAAATCCTGTGATTCTGGAAATTGATGCAGAAAAAGCCAGGAGGGATGGAATGTCGATTATGGATGCCAATGAAGATATTGCGTTGATGGAATATGTTCCTTCAGATTATGTCTGCATATTTGATGGCCGGTAATTGTATTAGTCCGCACTGACCTCAAATAGCTGGCCAATTCTATTGATTGTGAAATGTACGTCCAGGAACTGTTCTGTGACCCATATATTTGTCCTGGTGTGTTCTGTGATCTCACGTGCTGTATAAGAACCGCCTCTGCACAGGCCCATGTAAGGAATCAGCTGATCTGCAAGATGTACATCCACACTGGCTCCAGAATCCAGTTCAGTAATTATGTTCTTTGCAGCATTTTTTCCAACGGTTTCTGCAGGCAGTCCTCTTCTGCCAAGTGCACTTGATCCTATGGAAGGGCACCAGAGGGTTATTCCACTTCCGGTTGAGACATGACTCTTACCGAATACATCCACTTCTGCTTCATATCCATGTTCTCTTATCATGCTGATGGCAGTCTCTGCCTGACGGACAGGAACATGTTCTGGCAAATTTGAGCAGTGGGATACCCCCCTGACAGTACATTTATCAGGCAGGTAATCAGTGGGTTTAATTTTTGATGGAAATATTGTGGCCTTCACACTGCCTCCTCCACGGGGATAATATCCTCTGGTATTGATCTGCATATTACACTGATATCCCATTTTTGAAAGTGATCCCAAAGTTACATGTTTCAGATAATCGGCTGTGGGAGACCATGCAACATCTGTCCCCCCGATTACCGTAAGCTCTATCCTTTCTTTTGAAAAAATGGCTGCAGGCATGAGGCACTGTAATAATAATGGAATGCTTCCGGCTGTCTGGATATCAATCTTAAAGGATCCCCCCTCCATTTCCATTGGAGAGAATCGTATCAACTCTGAACCCAGGTTCAGGCCTTCAACATCTGCATTACATATCCGTGAAAGTGATTCAATAGCCTTTACGTGCTGTGTCTTGAGACCGGGATCTGGTCGGTTTCTACGTATATTGGTTATTTTTGTATCCAATCCAGTTACTGCAGAAAGGGCAACAGCAGTTCTAATGATCTGGCCTCCCCCTTCTCCATATGATCCATCGATTTCTATCATATATGCCTCGCTGGTTTGTTAAGTAGATAAGTTAACTATCTCTCTTTGTACTAAAATTGTTTATCCCTGATTTTTTATATTGCATAGGCTCAAATATCCGCTTATTCTGATTATTCGATATTTTGAGGAAACCATAAGGTTATTAAATAACTATTTCCAATATAGCATTGTAATTGTAATCATATGCAAATGGTTGCATTAATAATCTAAATGGATATAATAATCCTTACTGCCAAGAGCAATATAAAAATGCAAATACAATCAAAATTATCATATAGCTAATTTACAACATTCAACAGGAGACTGAGGTTAATAATTTTATAAAAAAAGAGTAACATATAAGATCCAGCATCTGGAAGGGTAATGGACATGAAATTAAGAGAAATGTCAGCTGTATCCTTTGGATGTACCTGAACCCGGAAATATAGAAAACTTGAACTGATAAGCAGTAGTGAGAGTGGTGACAGGTCAATATTATGTATCAAGTAAATATGCCCGTACGTAATAGTACCAGTGCACAAATATATGATCTGTGGGAAATCTTAGATGAAGGCTATTTGTAAAAGTTTCAGCGGTTTAATTCACTGCTGAATCCGGAATACATTATGACTCAGGACGTTGTAAATTGCCTTTTTAGTTTTGCATTTTTTTAAAATCTCTTCGCAGTAAAGGATTCAAAAATAATGAAATATAAATACAGTGGAGAGAACCACAAATGCAAAACACTGATACTACAAAATATATTATTCATGCAAAAATAAATGCTGATGGGGTTATTGAAAAACCTGATATTGTGGGTGCTATATTCGGCCAGACCGAAGGACTGCTTGGAGCAGATCTCGACCTTCGTGATCTGCAGAAAACCGGAAGAATAGGCAGAATCGAGGTTGTTGTCAATTCCAAGGCAGGTAAGACCAAGGGCAATATATTCATTCCTTCCAGTCTGGACAGGGTCGAAACTTCGATCCTTGCAGCTGCCATGGAAACAATAGACAGGGTAGGTCCATGTAATGCAAAAATAGAGATTACCCAGATAGAAGATGTCCGTGCCACAAAAAGGAAACATATTGTGGATCGGGCAAAGCTGATTCTGACTACAATGTTCGATGAGAATATCCCCGAATCCCAGGAGATAACCGATGAGGTAAGGGAATCTGTCAGGATAGAAGAGATGCAGTATTACGGGAAAAACAAGATTCCATGTGGTCCAAATGTGATCGGTTCAGATGCTATCATTCTGGTGGAAGGAAGGGCTGATGTTCTCAATCTTTTAAGATATGGTATAAAGAATGCCATCTGTGTGGGAGGTACAAATATCCCTCCTGAGGTCAGTGAACTAACCCGCAAAAAAACAGTAACTGCATTTACAGACGGAGATCGTGGAGGAGAACTCATTATCAAGGAACTCCTTCAGGTAGCCGATATAGACTATGTAGCCCGTGCTCCGGATGGCAAGACTGTGGAAGATCTTGTCCAGCGTGAAATTGTCAGGTCCTTAAGGCAGAAAGTTCCCATCGAGCAGGCGATTGATATGTATGCCCTTCGAGAAGAGCCTGCCAGAGGCACCCAGGCGGCACACCTGTCCAAAAGAAAGGATAAAAAGCAGACAGACCTGAAAAGGACTGCTCCAGCAAAAGTGCATAAAAGGCCTGCACATGAACCAGCTGCTGTAAAAAAGACCATTAAATCACCAATAAAACCTGCAACAAAGAAAGCTATTACTGAAAGAAGAAAATCAAAGGAGGAAAAGCCTAAACCATTATCTCAGGTTCCATCCTATGATCAGAAATTCAAAGATCACATCAATGCCCTCACAGGTACTCTGGGTGCACGTCTTCTCGATGAGAATGAAAACATTGTTATGGAAACTCCGGTTCGGGATCTGGTAAGTACTCTCAAGGATTACAGCGGGAACATAAATAGTGTTGTTTTTGATGGTGTCATTACTCAGAGAATACTTGATATAGCTGCCGATAAGGGAATTGAAAACCTTGTTGGTATGAAGGTAGGCAATGTTACAAAAAGTCCTGTAGGGGTAAATATTGTGGCAGCAGGCAGCTCGAGTTGAAATTCTGTTCAAATAGATGGAGAGTTTGTGACTCTCCGTCTTTTTTGGCACATTATTTATCATCATTTTTAATAAAAAATAAATAACAAATTATATATTTGATAGGGAGGAAACTAATTTCCTCTAATAATTGTTTTATTTGATTTCAATAAGTAATCTATAATTAACAACCGCCATGCATTCTAATATACTTCACAAAAAAAGGATATGTTGGTTACCATGCACAAGGATGAATTGATTCAATTGCACACACTGATGGCCCAGATCAAGAGATACTTTGAAAGCCAGGGAATAGAACACGATTTTGAAGAATATCAGTCACTCTCTATCAGCCCCATGCACATTCACCGCAGTAAGGCAGAGCACAAACACGCGATTTTTGTACTAGGCAACCATCTTGCTTCAATAATTTCAGAAGATGAGAACTCCAGCATTGCCCAGACCACATCACGCATGCAGGAACTTGCAGCCAAATCCGGGAATGAGATCGCACATAGTAATTGATGTTTTCGATTCATTCTACTGTATTTTTAATATTTATTTCCAGATTTTACGACAGTAAAACTGAATCTGATGGAGGCAATATCTTTTTCATGAAGATAGCATCCTCACCATCTGGATAGTAATTCTTTTCAGTCCAGCACGGTATAAATCCAAGTCTACGGTATAATCTCCTGGCACGGTGATTATCTGCTCTCACTTCCAGACTTACATACCGTATTAGATTTCTGTAAAAAAGATTAATCAGTGAACAGATGAGATGTGTGCCTATACCCTGACCCTGATAGTCAGACCGGACTGCAATGGAAAATATCCTGCACTCACTGTCACTGACCGGATAACCTGCAGCAAAACCCACGGTCTTTTTTTCAACCTCTGCTACAAGAAACCCTTCTCTGCTAATCTCATAGAGTGAAATATAATTCAGAGGATCAGATTTTTGAAATAGGCCGGTCTCAATCGAAACTATTTCTTCAAAATCACTGGGCTGAAACTGGCGTATGATCATCATTAAAGAATGGTCATTCCCAACCTTAATACTTTCTTACATGCCTGAGGTCCACTGCAATCCCCCGTGTTGACTGTGTCATTTGTTTTCCTCCCATAAGTGCACGTCCAACGCCAATTATCCGGGGTCCCTGTACGATTACCTCATCCATTGGCCTTATGCGTGTATCTGCCTTTATTACTCCTGGTGAAAGAATAGAACCTCTGGGTATGAAGTCATCAATTGTCACAATATAGCTGTTTGAAGGAAGAATCAGATCTGCTCCTTTGAGTGTCAGTGCAAGCATCCCGTACTGAGGTACCAGAGTTGCTACCTGGCTTTTGTCCACGTATATCTGATATTTTGGATAGGGACCCTTTATAACAGCACCATCAGGTAACAGCATTTTTCCTGCACCTTTTCCAAACTGAAAATCTGCAATTGATCTAAGCATTTCCTCGGTTTTTTTAATTCCAGTTACTGATTCATCTTTGAGCAACGAAGATACAGTACCTTTTAGATTTGAAAGTGACTCCTTGGATGTTGCATTTCCATTGCTGGTACATATAATCCTGATCCCCAGCTTCTGAGCTACTGTTTCACAAATTTTGCGATAGGGTCCGTCAACATGGGCAACAACACTTCCATAATCGTTGCTGCAAAGATAGCTGTACAGGCGGCTGGATACCCATTCAAATTCATCTGCACTCCACTGGCCAGTCACTGAAATATCATAGTGAGCGGCAGGGTATGCTATTTCCAGTTCCCTGGGAACAATTCCAAGGGGTGAGGTGAGTATCAGCTCATTTACATACTTTCTGTGTTTTCCAAGAGCCCTGATGAACTGCTGATGTGAAGGAGAGATTGAATAAGGTTTTTTTGCAGAACATGGCAGAATTACAAGTACATCTGCTAAAGGAGGCGCATAACGATCCACAACCCTGTCGGCAAATCTGACAACTTCAGGTCTTGTGAGTGATTCTGAAGTATTTGCGATCATCTCCACAGAGCGGACTACCTGAGTATTGCTCTCAGCATAGCTGCATTCCCTATCAGAGAGGCGAAGTAGTGCAGTAAGCCATGGACGTGCTCTGCACTGCCCTTCAATATATTCCCTTAGTGTTTCCTCCCGTATCCTTTCTCTGACGTATGCCATTTCAGCTTCCAGGACATTCAGGTTGTGTTGCTTGAGGAATTCCTGGCGATCAGGTCCTGCCATTGAGACAATATCTGAAATATCTGCGCCATTGCATGCACTGCATCTGCATGGAAACTCTGATAATCTGTCAAGATATTGCATTCCCTCTGATGTGAGGTACAGGTCTCTGTATGAGGCAAGGATGGTTTTTGTGGAATCCATCAGATCAATTCCCAGATATGCAAGCATGGCCACGTTCTCAGGCAGAGCTATTGCTGGTGCATACAGTGCAGTATCAAATGGTATGGTATTTCTGATCTCTACAATCTTTTCAAAAAATTTCTTTGCGTTGTTATCAAAAGCACCTGCTGCTTCCATGATGTACAGATCGATATTGTCTGATGTCCAACCCCTGTAAAGGCAGCCATATGCACCGCTGTCTTCAGGCATCATCTCATTTACGTCACTATTTTCATGCAAAATCACAGGAGGGATTGCCTGGTGGGGGAGTATGATCAAAGTATCATCTCCTGTGGATGTACGTAGATCTTTAACATTAGCATCTGCATCTTCCGGAGAAATGTTCCAGAGAGATCCTGCATCAACTATGGGGTTTTCCGGGTCCCTAAAGTAAGATACATCAATGATCGAAGGTGTCTGGATCTTTCTTTTCAGGATCATTTCCCCTATCCTGGCAGCACCGTCACTTTGGAGCACTTCAAAATATCTTGTCATTGGATTGTACATGTTGCTGTTTGAATGTAAAATGTTCGGTCCACAGGCGCAAACTATAAAAATAACTTTCTGCACAATGATGTGAGATGGATCTTGCTGAACAACTTCGAAATATAGGAATTGAAAATATTTCTTCATCCCCCTCACAAATGTACTGCTACTGTACCGATGCATCCCAGATAAGAGGTATGCCCGAGTGTGTGGTAAGACCCCAGAATACGGAGCAGGTATCTGACATTGTAAAGTTTGCAAATGATAATGGAATCCCTCTTGTGGCAAGAGGGGCAGGTACAGGAATGGCCGGAGGGGCTGTTGCAATTAAAGGTGGCATTGTCCTGGATATGTCCGGTATGGACCGGATTATTTCAGTGGAGGTTGAGAATTTGCAGGTTCTGGTTGAACCTGGTGTTGTGCACTCAAAACTCAACGAGGTACTGAAACCACATGGATTCTTCTTTCCGCCAGATCCTGGAAGTTCAGAGATGTGCACTCTTGGAGGATTGATCGGGAACAACGGAAGTGGTATGCGTTCTGTAAAATATGGCACCACAAGACATTATGTTCTTGATCTTGAGGTTGTGATGGCCGATGGAAGTATCATACATACAGGATCGAAGACGCTAAAATCCATTACAGGATATGATCTCACAGGTCTTATGGTAGGTTCTGAGGGTACTCTTGGTATTATTACAAAAGCTCTCCTAAAGATCCACCCCCTTCCAAAGGCACGATCAGTGATGCTTGCATCCTTTGAAACTGCAGAGATGGCAGGGGAAGCTGTTGTGAGGACACTGGCAAGTGGAATAGTACCTTCTGCGTGCGAAATACTGGACAGTACTACCATTCAGGCACTGAAGTCATATGATCCTCAGCTTGATCTGAGTAACGCAGGTGCTATTCTGCTGTTTGAAGTGGATGGGACCTCAGGTGCTGTAAGAGAAGGAATAGAGACCATAAAGGAAGTATGCTCTTCCCTTTCTTTTCACACAAAGGCAGCTGAAGATACGGCTGAAGCTGAAAGAATCTGGAGTGCCCGCAGAATGGTGGGTGCTGCCATATCAAGGATAGATCCCAAACGTACACGTGTATATGTGGGTGAGGATATCGGTGTCCCTATAAAGGAGATTCCTGTAATGCTATCACACATTCACAAAATATCCGAGGAATCAGGAATTCCCATAATGATCTATGGACATATTGGCGATGGAAATCTTCATACAGGAATGGCCATTGATCTTCTGGATTCTGCACAGATGGAGACTGTCAATAAGATAGCTGACAGGATACACAGGACCGCCATCATGCTTGGAGGAACTGTAAGCGCAGAACATGGAATTGGTGCTGCCAGGGCAGAATATGTCAGAATGGAGAAAGGAAATGCACTGGATGTGATGAGTGCTATCAAGAAAGCTCTGGATCCCAAAGGTATACTCAATCCAGGCAAAATGGGGGTCTGAAGATGGTATCATCTGATCAATTCTCTGAGCTTGGTTCAGTACTAAAATGTGTCAGATGCGGAACATGCCGGTCGGTATGTCCTGTCTTTGAGGAATCTGGCTGGGAATCCAAGACTGCCCGGGGTCGCATGCTCCTGGCACAGGGTCTTATCAGAGGAGAGCTTGAACCTGATCCGGAGATGATCGAAAGTCTGAGCATGTGTACCACATGTGGTATCTGTGAGCAGAAATGCCCTGCAGGCGCAACTCCTCCCAGAGTGGTGCAGAGTGCCAGACAGCAGCTTGTGCAGAAGGGTAATGCAACCCGTGCCCAGCTTCAGATGTATACCAGAGCTGCAGAGACCGGCAATCCTCTGGGAGAAACAGCAAACAGAATGCAATGGATTGGCGAAGAACCTGAAGAACAGAGCAAATCCGATTATGTATATTTCGTTGGATGCCTTGGATCATACAGGTATCCTGATCTGGCAAGAAAGACTTTCAGGATTCTTGAAAAGCTCGAAGTAGCACTGCTGGAGGATGAGAAATGCTGCGGATCCCCCATAATGAGAACGGGATTTGACGCAGGGGAGCTTGTTTCCCATAATCTGGACCAGATCAGAAAGTCTGGAGCACATACCGTGATAACCAGCTGTGCCGGATGTTACAATACTCTCAAAAAAGATTATCCTGATGAATTCAATGTGATGCATGTATCTGAATTTCTTGCAGAGCATATTGATGAACTGGGCCTGAAACGTCTTGATTTGACGGTAACTTTCCATGATTCATGCCATCTTGGTAGATCCCATGGAGTATACGATGCTCCACGCAGGATAATAGAGGCAATCTGTGATCTTAAAGAGATGAAATCAATAAGGGAAAATGCCAGATGCTGTGGTGGTGGCGGGGGTGTTCGTACAGGATACCCTGAACTATCCATGAAACTTTCAAAAAAGAGACTGGCAGAGGTGCCTGATGATGTGGATTACATTGTTACTGCATGTCACCTCTGCCGCAACAACCTGATAGAGGGCGGCAGTGAACATGAGGTGATTGATCTGGTGGATCTGGTATGCCTTGCAATTGATTGATGAATGGCAATCCAGATCTTATGTTCTTTTTTTTCTGGATATAAGGCATTTCCAGGCATTTCCTATCAGATCAAGGCGATCAGCCTGCTTTAGCCCCTCATATACTGCACTCCTGTTTTTTGGATTCCTGTAGTGAAGCATGGCTCTCTGAATTCTTTTTTCCTTTCTGGAACGTGGTACATGCATCTTTTCTTTTGTGAAGGGATCAAGTCCTGTATGATACATACATGTGGAAACTGTCATAGGGGTTGGGGTAAATTCCTGTACCTGTTCTGTATACCTGCCGGTGTCACGGATATATTCAGCAGTATTCACCATATCCACAATGGTGCAGCCGGGGTGTCCTGACATAAGGTATGTAATAAGGTATTGCTCCTTACCCAGCTCTCTATTAATCTGCTCAAATTCATCGGCAAATCTTTCAAAAACTTTCCTTTCCGGTTTTCTCATGATGGAAGTTACATTATCTGAATAATGTTCAGGAGCAACCAGCAGCTGTCCGCTCACATGATCTTTGCACAGCTGATACATGTACTCCCTGTCACCTGCAGCAAGGTCATACCGGATACCATATCCCACAAAAACCTTTGATATACCCGGGATTTCTTTCAGTTTTTTAAACATCTCAAGCATCTGACTGGAATCTTTATCCAGAGAGTGACAGGGTTCGGGATATAGGCAGAGCTTATCGGTACATGTTCCACTCTTTTCCCATTTCTTGCATTTCATTGAATACATATTGGCAGTTGGTCCTCCAACTCCACTGATCACTCCCCTGAATTCCCTCATCTCTGTAAATCCCCGAGCTTCCTGCAGTATGGATTCTATGCTTCGGCTGGAAACAATCCGCCCCTGATGCATGCCTATTGCACAGAATGAACAGCTACCAAAGCATCCCCTGTGTGTGGTAATTGAGAATCTGACAGTTTCTAGAGCCGGAACCGGCTCTTTGCAGGACGGATGCTCTTTTCTTGTAAAGGGTAACTCATATACATGGTCAAGCTCCTGCTGATCAAGTGGTCTCATGGGCCTGTTCTGGATGATTATGGTTTTTGGATGTCTCTGGACTATATTCCTGCCTCTGATCGGATCCTGTTCCCTGCAGATTGTAGAGAAGGCATCACAGTATTTTTCTCTGTCAGATGAAACCTCATCAAAAGAAGGAATCTGGATATAGTCGCCTGAAAGTGCATCTCCTCCATTTTTCCAGTTTCTTATTCTCATCTTCCAGACAGTTCCATCTATATCAGTGATGTCACCGGCGGCAATTCCTTTATCCATACGCTCTGCAATTTCAAGCATCTGCAGTTCCCCCATCCCATAAACCAGAAGATCTGCAGGTGCATCTGCAAGTATTGATTTTCTCACAGAATCAGACCAGTAATCATAATGAGCAAATCTGCGAAGTGATGCTTCAATTCCACCTATGATGATTGGGGTGTCTGGATATGCTTCTTTTATTCGGTTGGAATAGACAATAACAGCCCTGTCAGGTCTTTTTCCGGACTTGCCTCCCGGGGAGTAGGAATCGTGTTTTCTGGGTTTCAGGGCTGGTGTATAATTGCTTACCATTGAATCGGTATTGCCTGCAGTAACTGCAAAGAACAGCCTGGGCTGACCAAATTTTGTAAAATCATCTGTACTGTCCCACCTGGGCTGGGATATGATGGCAACTCTGAATCCCCTGTCTTCCAGTACTCTTCCAATTATTGCAGCCCCAAATCCCGGGTGATCCACATAGGCATCCCCGGTTACAATTACAATATCTGGCCTGTTCCATTTGAGTTTTTTAAGTTCATTCTGGGTTGCAGGCAAAAATGATGTGGTATTTTTTTTGACATATTAGGTTGATTATATGGTCTTTGCCATCTGAAGTGAAAGATTTATCTGTCTGTTGACATTTTCATCTGTAACAGGCCCGTGTCCAGGATAGAGCCTTTCAACATCAAGTTCTGTAACCTTTTCAATTGAAGTGATCATTTTCTGGGATGAACCACCGGTAAAATCAGTTCTTCCAATACTTCCGCTTGCAAATATGGTATCCCCTGAGAAAAGTGACCTGGATCCAGGTTCATACAGGCAGATACTGCCAGGGGTATGACCGGGTGTGTGTATAACCTGCAGACTCAAACTGTTTATAGATATCAGGTCACCTTCAGTGTAGGTGATATCAGGTGTTAGTCCTGGCGCACTCTGGCCGAATACACTGGCTGCACTTGCCCTATCATCCATAAGGCCTGCAACATCATCTGTGTGTATGCCAACCTTTGCATTGCTCTTTTCAACCAGTGCCTTTGCAGCTCCTGTATGGTCAAAGTGGCAATGTGTGAGTACAATAAGCTCAATGTTCTTCGCAGAGGTATATTTCTCCAGTTCTTTTATTAAGATATCCGGATTCATTCCAGGATCTATCACTATTTTTTTGTTGATAAGGTAGGTGTTTGAACTGTACATTGACGTATTTAACATATCAACTATCATTGATTTCGTGCTCCTTATATTCAGATTCCAAATATCTGTTTTGCATTCTTTGCTGTTTTATGTGCCACTCTTTTCTCATCAGTATCGTGCAGCTGTGAAATTACAGGTAGTGAATCTACTAGATGGGATGGTTCGTTTCGCTTGTTTTTTCTGGGTGACAGATATGGACTGTCTGTTTCTAATACCATCCGGTCAAGGGGTGTATTCCAGGCTATTTCTCTGTGGTGGTTTGAATAACAGACCAGGCTTGGAATTGAAATATAATGTCCTGCACTGATGATTTTATCCAGGGTTTCAAGAGAGCCGCTGTAACAGTGAAAAACAACACATCTTAGTCCCTCAACAATATTTAAGACATCCTCCTCTCCTTTTCTTGCATGGACTACAAGGGGAATGTCTGCAGTTTCCGCGATCTCAACCACTCTGTGAAAAACATCTATCTGGTTTTGACGCAGGTGGGAATCTGTATAGTGATGATAATCCAGTCCTGCTTCTCCGATACCTACAGCATGGTCCATATTTTCTTCAATCTGGGACAGAATTGCATCAATATCGTATCTATCTTTCCTGGCAGCTACCATGGGGCTTAGACCCAGGGTTGGATAGATGTTTTCAAACTCATCTGCCAGTCTGAGGGTTGAGATATTTGTCCTGTAGTCGATGCCGGAATTTATCATGCATTCGACATTTGCATTCAAGGCTCTCTGTATTATCTCTTCACGGTCCCGGTTGAATTTAGGAAAGTCCAGATGACAGTGTGAATCAATTATATGATATGTCATGTTTATTTTCTAAGCATTGTGTTGATTGCTGTTATCAGTGCATCAACAGATGCTATAACGATATCGGCACTGGCTGATCTGGCAGTTACGATTCTGCCGTTCTCATCTTCTACTCCGATGATAACTTCTGCCAGTGCATCCGAACCCCCGGAAATGGCCTCTATCCTGAAGTCATGAATTTTGACCCTGGCATGCTCTCCTATCATCTCTTCAACGGCTTTAAGGGCAGCATCCACGGGGCCAACACCGGTGTTTGATATAATCATTTCCTCATTATCCATGACGGCTTTTACAACTGCAGTAGGAGTAATGATGTTTCCTGTCATTACTGAGAGCTCTTTCAGCCTGATCAGTTCTTCTCCTGCAGGTTTTCCCATGACCGCCAGGGCCACAGCATTAAGATCAGCATCTGTGATTCTCTTACCCTTATCCGCAATCGACTTTATTCTGGTTATGATCTCTGTGAGCTGCTCATCTGTTGGACTGAGTCCTGCAGATTCCAGTGATTTTTTGATTGCATGTCTTCCTGCATGCTTTCCAAGAACGATCCTTCTGGTATGGCCTACCATTTCAGGTGTCATTATTCCCGGTTCAAAGGTATCCGATTTCTCAAGGACTCCATGGGTATGTATTCCCGATTCATGGGCAAATGCATTTTCACCAACAATTGGCATTGTTGGTGATATTTTGATGCCTGTGTACCTTTCAACCATCCTTGAAGTTTCAATTATATGCTGTGTATGAATATTTGTCATGGCACCATAGATTGACTGCAGGCTCATTACAGTCTCTGCAAGATCTGCATTCCCTGCCCGTTCTCCAAGTCCGTTGACTGTTACCTGGATCTGGGATGCTCCTGCTTCAAATGCCATAAGGCTGTTTGCAACTGCCAGTCCGAAATCATTGTGGCAGTGAACATCGATTGGTATGTTGATTTCCTGGTCAATCTGAGTTATAAGATTGTACATTCTGGAAGGAGACATCACACCAACTGTGTCAGGAACGTTTATGATATCGCACCCATTATCTTCCACGCTACGATAGATGTCCAGAAGATAGTCCATGTCTGTACGGGTTGCATCCATTGCGGAAAACATACATTTCATCCCATGATCCTTTATATAGGATACAGCATCACCTGCCATTTCAAGAACTTCTTCTCTGCTCTTTTTGATTGTATGTATTCTCTGTACGTCTGAGGTTGATACAAAAGTATGTATCATATCCACACCTGCATCAATACAGGCATCAATGTCCTTTCTCAGCACTCTTGCAAGTCCACATACATCTGTTGACAGTCCAGCAGAAGCAATTGAGCGCACAGACTCCAGGTCCCCCTTTGAGGATATGGGGAATCCGGATTCGATTGCGTCCACTCCCAGCTTGTCCAGCTGATGCGCAATATCCATTTTCTGGTGTGTGGTAAGCGATACACCCGGGGTCTGTTCCCCGTCTCTCAGGGTGGTATCAAAAATACTTACCCGTCTGTTCCTGTGAATTTCAGTGTCGTAAAAAACGATCCCTCTGTTCTGTGATATTCATAATTATCATCTAAAAATATTCATTATACTATAAAAATAAAACGTTTTACAGAATTTATTTTATGTATATGGATTAATTTATGCAATGCGTTTGACTACGCCAGTTTCATAAAGATTAATATTTTTTAACATGTGGTCCGCATGAGTTAATTATATATAGATGAAGGTTGTTGTAGGGATGCTTCGATGAGATGCATAATGCATGCATCACAGCATCGGATTAACTATCATTCATTAAAATGGAGACAGGAGTTTTTTCCTGTCTGACGCTGGATCTGGCAGTTCAGTTAATTTCGGCTGGTGGTTGTATTATCTTATATATAGCTTACCAGTTTCCGTCTATGTGACGGAAGTTAACTGGATTGTGCATTGAACTCAAGTGATTGAGTTCTCCCACCAATATTCTAATAAATTCAAGATAGTGTGGTATGCAACAAAAGTGTGCATATAATTCTGGTTGATCCTGCCAGAGGTCACTGCTATCGGTGTTCGACTAAGCCATGCAAGTTATATGTTCTTCGTGAACATGGCGAACTGCTCAGTAACACGTGGATAACCTGCCCTTGGGACCGGCATAACCCCGGGAAACTGGGGATAATTCCGGATATGCCATGATAGCTGGAATGCTTCGTGGTTCAAAAGGATTCGTCTGCCCAAGGATGGGTCTGCGGCCTATCAGGTAGTAGCGGGTGCAAGGTACCTGCTAGCCGACGACGGGTACGGGTTGTGAGAGCAAGAGCCCGGAGATGGATTCTGAGACATGAATCCAGGCCCTACGGGGCGCAGCAGGCGCGAAAACTTTACAATGCGGGAAACCGCGATAAGGGGACACCGAGTGCCAGCATACAATGCTGGCTGTCCGCATGTGTAAACGGCATGCGTTAGCAAGGGCCGGGCAAGACCGGTGCCAGCCGCCGCGGTAACACCGGCGGCCCGAGTGGTGATCACTATTATTGGGTCTAAAGGGTCCGTAGCCGGTTTGATCAGTCCTCTGGGAAATCTGACAGCTCAACTGTTAGGCTTCCAGGGGATACTGTCAGACTTGGGACCGGGAGAGGTAAGAGGTACCACAGGGGTAGGAGTGAAATCTTGTAATCCCTGTGGGACCACCAGTGGCGAAGGCGTCTTACCAGAACGGGTCCGACGGTGAGGGACGAAAGCTGGGGGCACGAACCGGATTAGATACCCGGGTAGTCCCAGCCGTAAACGATGCTCGCTATGTGTCAGGGATGGTGCGACCGTTCCTGGTGCCGTAGGGAAGCCGTGAAGCGAGCCACCTGGGAAGTACGGCCGCAAGGCTGAAACTTAAAGGAATTGGCGGGGGAGCACTACAACGGGTGGAGCCTGCGGTTTAATTGGACTCAACGCCGGAAATCTCACCGGGGGCGACAGCAATATGTAGGTCAGGCTGAAGACCTTACCTGAATCGCTGAGAGGAGGTGCATGGCCGTCGTCAGTTCGTACTGTGAAGCATCCTGTTAAGTCAGGCAACGAGCGAGACCCGTGCCCACTGTTGCCAGCATGTTCTTCGGAATGATGGGTACTCTGTGGGGACCGCCGCTGCTAAAGCGGAGGAAGGTGCGGGCTACGGTAGGTCAGTATGCCCCGAATCTCCCGGGCTACACGCGGGCTACAATGATTGGGACAATGGGCTCCTGCCCCGAAAGGGGATGGTAATCTCCTAAACCCAATCGTAGTTCAGATTGAGGACTGAAACTCGTCCTCATGAAGCTGGAATCCGTAGTAATCGCGTTTCAACATAGCGCGGTGAATACGTCCCTGCTCCTTGCACACACCGCCCGTCAAACCACCCGAGTGAGGTATGGGTGAGGGCACGAACTAAGTGTCGTGTTCGAACCTAAATTTCGCAAGGGGGGTTAAGTCGTAACAAGGTAGCCGTAGGGGAATCTGCGGCTGGATCACCTCCTAAGCAAAAAAACCACCACCGAAAGCTGAATGACTGCCAGACCAGTACAAAAGGACACACAGCTGGGCAGTAAAGATCCAGGAGGGCTTGTAGATCAGCTGGAAGATCGCTGCCTTTGCAAGGCAGAGGCCCTGGGTTCGAGTCCCAGCAAGTCCATTCATTAAGTGCACCGGGTAAGTGATGTTATCCGGGAAGGACGGAAGTGTTCTTATCTAACCTGTAAGAACGCGGTGAAGTCGTGTATAGGATTGTATGGTATAAATTACAAAGTATACCAGACGCTTACTGGAATGTGTAAGCTACTGGCAGACTCTGGCAAATATGCCATCAGGTGAATGGCTCGGCTCAAGTGCTGAAGAAGGACGTGCCAAGCTGCGATATGCCCCGGGAAGGTGCAAGGAACCAACGAACCGGGGATTTCCTAATGAGACCTCTTAGTATCCGCAAGGATACTGATCAGTAATGATCGGGAACGTCCCGAATTGAAACATCTTAGTAGGGACAGGAAAAGAAATCAATCGAGATGCCGGGAGTAACGGCGAGTGAAATCGGTACAGTTCAAACCGAATCCCCGCAGGAATGCAGGGGAAATGTGGTGTGGAAGGGCCGGTCCATTTTCTGCTAAATTCAGGGTAGTCGAATTGTCTGGAACGTCAGACCATAGAGTGTGATAGTCACGTAGACGCAATGAAACGCAGAAGGATCGGTACCTGAGTACCGTGGGTTGGATATCCCGCGGGAATCTGGGAGACATCAACTTCCAAAACTAAATACAACTTGAGACCGATAGTGAAATAGTAGGGTGACCGAAAGCTGAAAAGTACCCCAGAAAGGGAGGTGCAAAGTGCCTGAAACCTGATGGTGATGGAACGATATGGCATTAAAGGATCTGCAATACGAAGGAAACCATCGCGAGGTGGCAGTACGGGTATTGTTGCCAGTGTCATATCATACGTTTTGAAGAACGGGCCAGGGAGTGTATCGGTACGGCGATGGCTAACCTCAAAGGGTAGCCGAAGCGAAAGCAACATGCACGCAGTCCTTAACCGGACCAGGTGCGACGTATACAAGTGCGTGGAGTCGTAACGGTACGACCCGAAGCCGGGCGATCTAGGCGTGGGCAGGTTGAAGCGTGGCGAAAGCTACGTGGAGGACCGCAAGCGGTATTGATCTGCAAATCATTCGTGTGACCTGCGTCTTGGAGTGAAAGGCTAATCTAGCCCGGCATCAGCTGGTTCCTTCCAAAACATGTCGTAGCATGACCTGATCCGAGATAGTCGGTGGAGTAGAGCACGGATTGGGGAAGTTGGGGGGAGAAATCCCTCGCTCTCCTGTCAAACTCCAAACACACCGTCGTCGAAGACAATCAGAGTCCGGACTACTGGGGTAAGCCTGTAGTCCGTAAGGGAGACAACCCAGCCCGTGGTTAAGGTCCCCAAGTGTCGACTAAGTGTTAACACTAAAGGGTGTCCCAGGCCCTAGACAGCTGGAAGGTTAGCTTAGAAGCAGCTACCCTTTAAAGAGTGCGTAACAGCTCACCAGTCGAGGTTTGGGGCCCCGAAAATGGACGGGGCTCAAGTCGACCACCGAGACCACGGAGTACCGAAAGGTAATCTTGTAGGAAGGCGTTGCGCTCGGGCAGAAGCTGGGCTGTGAAGTCCAGTGGACCGTGCGGAAACGAAAATCCTGGTAACAGTAACAGCAAAGTCAGGTGAGAATCCTGACCGCCGAAGGGGCCAGGTTTCCTCGGCAATGATCGTCAGCCGAGGGTTAGTCGGTCCTAAGACGTACCGTAATTCGAGTACGCCAAAAGGGAAACAGGTTAATATTCCTGTACCATTTAACAACAAAACTGACACTCACGGGCAGGTTGAGCAGCGTCGTCGCGCTGTCCAAGCATCCAAGCCGGTGGAGAGCCGTTATGGCGAGAAACCGGTGAATATGTGATGGCGAAAGTCAACTGCACCCGGGAGTCCGTGAAAAGGAAGTTAAATGTCCGTACCAAGATCTGACACAGGTGCCCCTAGCTGAAAAGGCTAAGGCGTGTCGGAAATACACTGGCTAAGGGAATTCGGCAAATTGGCTCCGTAACTTCGGGAGAAGGAGTGCCTGCTGTGAAGACAGCAGGTCGCAGTGACCAGGGAGCTCCAACTGTCTAATAACAACATAGGAGATCGCAAACCCGAAAGGGCTGGTACGATCTCTGAATCCTGCCCAGTGCAGGTACCTGAAACTCCGGTACAACGGAAAGAAGGGCCTGTAAACGGCGGGGGTAACTATGACCCTCTTAAGGTAGCGTAGTACCTTGTCGCTTAATTGGCGACTTGCATGAATGGATCAATGAGAGCTCTACTGTCCCTAGCCAGAATCCGGTGAAGCTTACATTCTAGTGCAGAGTCTAGAGACCTCTAGGGGGAAGTGAAGACCCCGTGGAGCTTTACTGCAGCCTGTCGTTGAGTTGTGATTTCGCATGTACAGTGTAGGTAGGAGGCGTCGAAACCCGCGCGCCAGCGTGGGTGGAGCCACCAATGGGACACTACCCTTGTGAAATTGCGACTCTAACTCCGCGAGGAGGACCCCGATAGGTGGGCAGTTTGCCTGGGGGCGGGACGCCCTTGAAAAGATATCAAGGGCGCACAAAGGTTGACTCAGGTGGGTCGGAAACCCGCCGAAGAGTGCAAGAGCATAAGTCAGCCTGACGTGATCTGACACAGTAACAGATCACGAGACGAAAGTCGGTTCTAGCGAACCTTTACGTCCTGCTTGATGCGGGCTAAAGCTGACAGAAAAGTTACCCCGGGGATAATTGAGTCGTTGCCGGCAAGAGCACATATCGACCCGGCAGCTTGCTACCTCGATGTCGGTTCTTTCCATCCTGGCTGTGCAGCAGCAGCCAAGGGTGAGGTTGTTCGCCTATTAAAGGAGATCGTGAGCTGGGTTTAGACCGTCGTGAGACAGGTCGGTTACTATCTACTAGAGGTGTAAGAAGTCTGAGGGTAAGTTGCTTTTAGTACGAGAGGAACAGGGCAACGGTGCCACTGGTGTATCAGTTGTCCGACAGGGCAATGCTGAGCAGCTACGCACTAAGGAATAAGAGCTGAATGCATCTAAGCTCGAAATCTAACCCGAAAAGAGACGTCACTAAGGATACCGGTAAAAGACCGGATTGATAGAGTTGGGATGTACGCATCAAGGCAACGAGATGTTAAGTCCGCGACCACTAACCATCCGTGCCTGCTGCCAGAACACTTGCACATTCCAGGCGAAATCTGGTATGCTTCAAGTAATTTATACCCGCAATCCCCTACACGACTGAAAGGAAAGTTTATATCGATTGCGTACCAATACACCAACCCGGTACACTAGTGCGCCAAGGTGGCGGAACGGCTACGCAATCGCCTGCAGAGCGATACCATTCCGGTTCGAATCCGGACCTTGGCTCTATAACACATCCATCCACTTTCGTCTAAACTTATACATACACACTGACCGGTTCGAATCTGGCGGCCATAGCGGCAGGGTAACTCCTGTACCCATCCCGAACACAGAAGATAAGACTGCCAGCGTTTCACCCTGTACTGCGGTGCGAGAGCCCACGGGAACGGTGAATCGCTGCCAGGTTCAACCTAAATTACTAATTTTTGATCCAATTAATGGCAACCTTAAAATTTATGGTATAGATGATAATAATATACAATATATCATTGTCATTTAAGATGTAGCCCAAGTTTGACAGTTTTGACTCCTTGGAGAAGATAATGTATTCTCTTTCAACCCAAAATTCTCGTTTTTTGTCAGGAAAAGCTATTTGACAGTTCAAATTATTTCATGCTAAGTACTACGATTTTGTCCATTTTGCCTTAAAATCAGCGTGTTCATGGTATCAAAGTTTGCGTAAATGTACCTTTTTGCTCGACTTTTCGTGCAATCAACGGTTACTGTCAAATTCAATAGGCTATTTTTGATGAATTTTGTTGACTTGTGCTTGAGTTCGTTGAACTCATATCGCATCAACGATATGAACAGTTGTGCAATGAACCCAATGATCACAGCACCATAAATGCTAGCATCCGTCCATACTCGTAGTGGTTTAATCTCTATCTCATTTTTCAGCGAATTAATAATTTTCTCGATACTATCCTTTTTTCTGTATGTTTGAAGAGCTTCTATTAGTGTCAAATTCTCGCTTGATTTCAGGCAGAAAAATCCTTCTCTGCCTGTAATAAGATGTTCTTCAAGAAGTTTTGTAGCTTCCTGTTCATCAAGCTCCATCAGTTTTGTCTGCAGAGAATAAGTCACATCAACAAGGACATTGTTGATCCTGAATCTTTTAGGAATTTTTTGTTCTTGTCAATAGATTCCTGTATTACCTTTGCTTCCTTTATTTGTCTCATAACTTTTCTTGCTTTTGAATCAAGTTGTTCTTTCTGAAGTTTCTTTGAAAAATAGAAGTAGTTTACACTACTTGTTTTAACGATCTTAAGACCATAGATTCCATTTTCTGGATCTATCAGTTCAGGAGAAGATTCCCAGAACGTTGCTATTTTCTTATCATCGCTTCTATTGAGTTTCCTTGCAGTCAAATAATGCATCTCATCTGCCCTTATCATGGCAGTATTATCTACACTATGAGCTCCTTTATCAAAAACAACAAGTGATCCTTGTTTCAATCTTCTATTAACTTGCTGATAAGTTCTCTTGAAATGTGTCTGGTCCGACAGGTTACCCTGTTCAACTGTGATACCTATAGGGACATTAATAGGATCTGCAAGTTCACTTATTCCCAATGTAATCTGTTTTTTATCTGGCCTGTGGTCACGACTATAGCCATACTTACCTAGTGGCGATTTATCGCCATACAACACAAGACTAGACCAGTCCATGTTGATATTAGTATGTTCGAAGTCATATCTCGTAAACAGTCTGTCCTGGATATCAGAAATAATCGTTTCACGATTATTTCCTAGGGTTTCAAGAACCCTGTAGAGAGTTCTTTCACTGAATTCAGGAAGATTGAAGATATCAAGAACTTCATCTCGATTAATCCATTCATGGGCTTTACTTATGCTGAAATTATCTGTAAGCTTGTAGCTTACAAGAGCTTTCAGCAGGTTGTTGATATCGATACCGTTCTTTTTGTGTTTGCCAAAAACAGTAAGAAAAGTCAAGGATATCATAAAGTTGATTTACAGTCAGAATAGTTCCGATGGGAAAGCATATATTCTCATTGGGAACAATATCATATGTTCTTAGTTTTGTTTGCATTTTGATCGAATACAACAAAGCTAAGAACACTTTTATTACTTTTGACTGTCAAAGTTGGGATGTAGTTTTGATATCCAAATGAGACCCGGCTTGCCAGCTTAAATTGTATGATTTATCCGAAAGTATTACTATTAAAAGTGATATTTTTAATCATGTATTGTACATTTGTGGGGAATGCTTTTGAATCTTGAAATTGTAGGAAAACAGATTAAATATGAATCTTTGTTGATAGATATTTTCATTTTTCTGGTGTTTATTCCTGCTTTCTTAAGTATTGTGTTCTATTCACACCTAAATGAGAGATTTGTTCTTTATCTGGCAGATCCCACATTATTTACTTTATATTTTTCAAATTTTGCTCACTCAGGCTTTTTACATTTTTTTGATAATATACTGGCGTACGTTGTAATAATTCCTATTATATTCTTACTTCGAACTAACAGAAAGAGATTTTACGTGGATATGGTGCTGATATTTTCCCTCACTCCTTTCATGGTATCTTTTTTTACTGTCATGTTCGTACCTGCCAGAACATCGCTTGGATTTTCCGGAATAGTTGCTGCCCTGATTGCATATTATCTTTTTTCAGTCTATGAGTTCACTCAGAAACAGCTAAGAGTATGCTTGAATTATTCTGTACTTATTTTGATATTTGGGTTCAGTTTTCTCTTTGTTTTGATACAGTACGCTCTTGCAGGATATGCTGTGATAGACTACATCATTCTGTTGAGTTTTCTTTTGCTTCTACTTTTGCCTGATTCTCTTAAGGAGATGGCCAGAGCTTACAGAAGTATGAAAAAAATGTCACATCAAAAAAAGGGAAAAATAACTGTTATTATGATCTCGGTGTTTATGTTTGTTTCATATTCACTTGCCATCATTTTGTTTTTGATACTGTTCCCACTTGAACTGGCAACTCCTACAGGACAAACCAATATACTGGGTCATCTTATTGGTTACTGTGCGGGACTGATTCTCCCGATACTCTATAGAAGAACAACTGCCTGTGAGTACCAGAACTATTGAATAATCGCAATTATTAAAAATGTATGGGAGAATGAAGTGTTATCAGATTCTTAGCTTATTTATTCTGATAAGGTCATGATGGCCTCTGCCAGATCCCCATTGGCATTTTTAAGAGCTTCACGTGCTTCTTCTTCTGAGACTCCTGTCTGCTCAACTACCAGTCTGATATCATCATCAGGGATTTCAAGTTCTCTGGTAACTTCTTCTGGCGTACCAACAATCTGATATGTATCAACACCCTGAGCAGTCATTATTGAAACTTTTGCATTGTTGAAGATTATATCTTTTTCTGATGTTCTTATAATTACCTGTTCAACATCATCTACATCTTCAATATTGATTCCCATCTGCTTCATCATCTGCTTCATCTTGGCCGGGTTCATTCCCCGACCACCCATGCCTGGAATCATGTGATCATCCCCTTAACTTATTTATCACTGGCAACCCTGGCATCCGGATCCACATTCACTGGCTGCTTTTGGATTATCAATCACAAAACCCTTTCCCTGTGGAGTATCGATAAAATCGATCTTTGCTTCTGTAAGTCCACCGACTATATCAGAATCCATAACTATTTTAATATCTTTACTTTCAACAGTTACATCTTCTTCTTTGACATCGTCATCAAGGGCAAGGCCATACTGTATTCCGCTGCATCCCATACCTGCAACAAATATTCGCAGAGCATGATCCTTTTTTTCTTCTTTATCTATTATGGATTTAAGTTCAGTTGCCGCATTATCGGTTAATTCTATCATTGTCATCATCCTTTGAGTCACGTTATTGTACCCAGTTATTCTGGGTACTTAGTGTTATTGTATTTTATATAGGTTTATTGGTATATATCTTTCGCATAAAGGCGAACAAAAATATCACATGAACTCAACATCATCCCCTACAGGATTGTTGAGCACCTCACCATTGTAGGCATTGATCTCTATGGAGTTTCTTCTTCCCTTAAACTCCCATATAGGTACATATATCATCTCCATATTGAGTTCAATGTCATCAGGACCAGGCCTGAATCGTTTGTGTTCAGATATAATTGCTTCTCCAATCGTATTATCAAAACGTACATCCTTTGTATGTTCATCGATGATCATTTTGATGAGCTGTCTGTATGCTTCGTCCTGTTTAATGATTGGGGATTCCAGTTTATAGGATGTGTCAGGTACCGGGATCTGGTCATTGACCTGGTATACGGATAATGGTTCATTGTTGCCATTGATCGCATTCAGGCATCCATCACCATCACCGGATATGTCTATTATCTTTGATTTGTATCTCTTTTCTACACTGAGCATGTATGTATATTTCCAGAAGGGAACAAACTTGAGAACAGTTTTTTCTATATTTCCGATATGTGGTTTTGCAACAGCCAGTGCATGCTCTTTTGACGTATTTACTGACAATGCCCTCAGCTTAAGGTTTTCCCTGGACTCTGAGGTGTTTTTCTGATTCATATAGGCAGTTGATATATCACTTACCAGCTGTTCACCTTCCTGGGACATTCTGTTATTTTTCTGGGGGATTTTCTGAATATGAATTTCAGCATTTTCAGATCGGGACCCACCTGAGCTAGCATTTATCTGCATGGTTGATGTTGAAGCTGATATGTTACCATTAACTGGTTCCTGAACAAAATCGATATCTGCATTTTTATCTTCAATGTCACAGAGAACGGCCTTACCTATCTGGAATGCCAGCTCATTACGATCCCAGATCATTATTCCGTGTTCCAGTGCATAGTGATACATATCATCACTGACTTCATCTGTAACTATAAGCAGGCCTTTCTGACCCTGAATCTGATCTGCAAAATTTATTATCCCATCGTATTCTGGTCTGGTTGTGAACTTGATATAGGTTTTGCTATCATTTTTTTCTGCGATCAGGTCATACTGGCAGGAATCAGTAATCCGGTATCCTGCAGATGCAAATATATCTTTGAGAATTTCCATAATACCCTGTTTCATGAATATCAACCATTCATCTGTTCTATGTATAAAATAGGTTTCCTTTAATATTATCCTGTTCTTTCTGAGAGATGTGGACATATAATAATGACCTTCTCAGATCAACTATAATTTTTATGGCTATCAATTATAATATTTATATCTTAAAGTACACGCTTTGTAGTTTCGGGTTCAATGCCTTTATTTGTAACTTTATAAGGCAGTATCTGGTTTGGAATAAGCATTCCTCTCATTTTGCGAATAAACATTGAACGCTCAATTTCAGAACCCCTCTCATTTAATCTAAACTCAATAACACCATCACAGGCATGTTTCATTGTGTTTTCTATGAGTATTTCATGCATCCCGCTTTTCATTGTCAGAAGGTTTATGGATTGGTTGATCTTGCTCACAGATGACATCATTTCGATCATGTTGACAATCTCATTGATTTCATATGATCGCAGAAAGTAGGACATGGAGTCAATAACCATCCGGTATTTGGTCTGCCTTTCTTCAAGTATTGTGGACTTTAGCAGGTTCAGTATATCAACACTTCTTTTAAGGTAATCCTTTGCTTCCATTTCAGCACGTAAGCCTCTTGGAAGCAGATTATAAAATCTGGGTGTATAAGCATCTACAAATTCAAGCCTATCTATCAGTTCCTCTGTATTCATTCCAAAAGAATCCATTTCAGAAATAATCTCTTCAATAGGCTGATCCGTAGTAAAATATATCACATGATCATCGTTCTTCAATCCGCCATAGGAAAACTGCTGGGCAAAGGTAGATGAGCCAGCTCCGGGTTCGGCCAGAATTAGTATTGTACTTCCAGGTGGAACCCCCCCACCCAGATGTACATCCAGGCCATGGATTCCTGTAGGGATCAGGAATGCATCTTTTTTTTGATTTCTTATTTCCATATATCCACCTGCCTGTATTATTTCAGGCATCTGCATAGATATGATTCTTAAGCTTTCCTTTTAATTTTTATAGTATATGATTTTAATACCATTCATATGACTTTAAAACTTGACGATATCAGGTATACAGACGGACTGGTTCAGGCCGTTGCACAGGATATAAACACCGGTGAAGTTTTGATGTGTGCCTATATGAACAAAACCGCCCTTGATAAAACTATTGTAAGCGGCTATGCACATTACTGGAGCAGAAGCAGAAAAAGTCTATGGAAAAAAGGCGAAAGTTCCGGCCATCTTCAGAAGGTCCATGAGATCCTTGTTGATTGTGACATGGATGCTATCCTCCTGAAGGTTGAACAGGTAGGGGGAGCATGCCATACGGGGTTTAGATCCTGTTTTTATAGGACAATCGATGGTGAGGTTGTCGGTGAAAAAGTGTTTGAGCCCGAGGATGTGTATTGAAAATATTTAAGATATGCAGATTATACAGGTATTATCTGAAATTGAATAGTGTTGCAATTGAATTATATATTTTTGAGTTATAAACATATGTATATGAATGAAGAAGTTTCTGAAATGAAAATCGTGCCCGATACAAGTGTTATAATAGATGGACGCGTTTCTGCAAAGATTAAGAGTGGAGAATACAGTGGCGCTAACATCTATGTTCCAGAGGCAGTTATCTCTGAACTGGAAGCACAGGCAAACAAAGGGATCGAAATAGGTTACCGTGGACTTGATGAACTTAAAGAGTTGCGAAAACTTGCAGACAGCGGGGAAGTGAATATATTTTTTGTAGGAGATCGCCCTACCCTTGAACAGATCAGGCTTGCAAAGAGCGGCGAGATCGATGCAATCATACGTTCTGTTGCAATTGAGCTTGATGCAATGTTTGTGACCGGAGACCGGGTGCAGGCCCAGGTTGCTATCGCAAAAGGTCTCAATGTTGACTGGATCTTCCCCCAGATGGCAGATTTTGGACCACTTCTCATTGATCGTTACTTTACTGATGATACAATGTCTGTCCACCTTAAAAAAGGTGTATTCCCGATGGCCAAAAGAGGAACGGTTGGAGATGTAAGGTTCATACGTATCGGTGATGAGCCATGCAGTCACAAAGAGCTCAAGGATATATCCAGGGAACTTATTGAAAGAGCAAGGGCTGATCCTGAATCTTTTCTGGAGATGTCCTACAGCGGAGTTTCCATACTTCAGATACGCAACATGCGTATTGCAATATCCAATCCTCCATTTTCCGATGATACTGAAATTACTGCTGTAAGACCAATAGCTTCTGTGAGTCTTGATGAGTATCGCCTAAACGCTCAGCTCAAGGAAAGGATCCTTTCCCAGAGGGGAATACTGATATCCGGTCCGCCGGGATCTGGAAAATCCACATTTGCTGCAGGTATTGCCACCTATCTTGGAGATCATGATTTTGTGGTAAAGACAATGGAATCCCCCAGGGATCTCCAGGTTCCAAAGTCAATTACCCAGTATGCTCCACTGGATGGGGACATGGAAAACACTGCAGATGTTCTCCTACTTGTCAGACCGGACTATACTATATATGATGAGGTCCGCAAGACCCGGGACTTTCTGATTTTTGCTGATATGAGGTTGGCTGGTGTTGGAATGATCGGTGTGGTTCATGCAAACCGTGCAATAGATGCAATACAGCGTCTTATAGGAAGACTGGAACTGGGTGTCATACCTCAGGTCGTGGATACTGTGATCTTCCTTGAGAAAGGAGAGATTGTAAGTGTGTATATCCTTGAGTTCACGGTTAAGGTTCCCTTTGGAATGACCGAGGATGACCTGGCAAGACCTGTTATCACAGTTTCCGATTTTGAGACTGGCGCAACTGAGTATGAAATATATACCTACGGAGAACAGGTTGTTGTTATGCCTGTTGGAGAGGAATCAAAGAAACCTTCATGGAAACTGGCAGAGATGGAAATAAGGGATGTAATGCGAAATTATGTCAGAGGGTCTGTGAATGTGGAAATGGTTTCAGATCAAAAGGCTGTTGTCAGAGTTTCAGATGCAGATATTCCCCGGGTGATTGGAAAGGGTGGTGCTGTGGTTGCCGAGATCGAAAAAGCTCTTGGGATCCATATTGATGTCCGGAAACTGGAAGAGAAGAAAAAAATCTCAAAAGGTTCGGCCAGGGAATACTATCCCGTTGTGGAACGTACGAAAAAACATGTAATAATCAATGTCCCTGAGCTTTCTTCCCAGGATGTGGAGATATACGCAAATAACAATTACCTCTTTACAGCTACCATCAGCAGGCACGGAGACATCAAAATAAGGATGAGTTCCACCCTTGCTCAGACTATACTGGATGCCCTTGATGAAGGTGAACAGATTCTTGTAAAGGAGCTATGAGGTCAGCAGAAAAGTTTTCATAAAATTTAAATATTTTTACGATGTGTACATCACGACGTCATAAAAAATTATACTTCAAAGGAATTATCATGAAAATATCTGTTGTTGGCACTGGATATGTAGGATCTGTAACTGCTGCATGCTTTGCAGAACTTGGACATGAGGTGATCTGTATTGATATAGATGAAGAAAAGGTTCAAAAGATCAATGATGGCATATCACCGATACATGAAAACGGCCTTGGGGAACTCCTCAGAAAACATACAGGCAGATCACTTTATGCAACCACTGATTATCAGCATGCAATCATGAATTCAGATATTTCTTTCATTTGTGTGGGTACTCCATGTGATGAAGATGGAAAGATCGACCTGACGGTATTAAAAAAGTCATGCAAAAGCCTTGGATCAGGAATCGGGAAAAAAGACCGGTATCATGTGGCTGTAGTTAAAAGTACAGTGGTGCCTATGACAACTGAAAATGTGGTGATTCCCCTACTTGAAAAATACTCAGGAAAACAAGCAGGTAAGGATTTTGGAGTTGCCATGAACCCCGAGTTTCTACGTGAAGGCATGGCAGTTTATGATTTCATGCACCCTGATAAGATTGTTGTCGGTGCACATGATCAGAGGTCTGGTTCCATAGTTTCAGACCTGTATAAGGGAATTGAATGTGAGGTAACACGTACCAATCTCAGGACTGCAGAAATGATCAAATACGCAAACAACTCTTTTCTTGCAACAAAAATTTCCTTTTCGAATGAAATCGGGAACATCTGCAAGAAGATGGGAATTGACTGCTATGATGTGATGAGAGAGGTGGGAAAGGACTTTCGCATATCTCCTCATTTTCTCAACAGTGGCGCAGGGTTTGGAGGTTCGTGTTTTCCCAAGGATGTCCAGGCTCTTGTGAACAGATCAATGGAAATTGGGTATGAACCTTCCCTATTAAGATCCGTAATTGAACTCAATGACAGGCAACCTCTAAAAATGATAGAGTTGCTTGAAAAAAAGATCGGAGACCCTGCGAATAAACGTATTGCTGTACTGGGACTTGCATTCAAGAACGGAACCGATGATATACGTGAATCCAGATCCATACCTGTAATTGATTGTCTTATTAGAAAAGGAGCTCATGTAGTAGCATATGATCCAATGGCCTCTGATAATATGAAAAGGCTGTTTGATAATATTGAATATGCTTCCAGTGCAGCCAGGGCCCTTGAGAATGCTCATGCATGTCTGCTGATGACAGAATGGGATGAATTCAGAAACCTTGATTCTGAACTGGCTGGAATGCATCGAAGGCTTGTAATCGATGGCAGGCATCTTATAGATCCTCACAGCATTGAAAATGAGATTGAATATGAAGGTATCTGCTGGTAATGGAGGCAATTATGGATCCCTGCGATACTACCCCCGGTGGAAAGGGATACCTGGAATCGGTAGCCCAGAATGTGAGAAGTATTGAAAAACGTCTTCGTGCAGTGGAACGAAGATTATCGATGAAAGATCATTCATCCTCTTCTGGAGAATATAATGACATTTGTCTGGAGACATGTGGACAGTGTACCAACATTGTCTCTGTGGATGAGGTGAAACATGAAATTGATGCTCTAAGAAACGAAATTGTTTCTGTCAGGGATCAAATTCCGGATACAGAACAATCGGATGAATTCCAGGAATTCTGGAGTGATGGTGCCAGGGAACATATAGATAGTCTTGAAAAAAGAGTTTCTCAGATTGAAGATGGTAATAAGGTTAAAATTGGATCTTTCAAGATTCCTTTTGAGCTGTCTGGTCTGATAGCAGCTATATTTCTCTTTATAACCGGTGTGCTCATATATTCGCAGAGATGGGATGTAATAAGATCTCCTTATTTTTCACTTACTCTGTCTTTTGCCCTTGTTATGAGCGTACTGATGAAAATTTATCTGGTGCGCAGAAGTTAAAGCCTTCATTCCCTTTGATCCAATACTTTAACAAAATACTTATCCTCAAAGGTGACATATCCGTCTGCCATAACCTTTATTGAAATGTATCCCTGATTGTTTCCGATTGCCGGCATGACGCTGTTCATACTGATATGTGCTTTTCCATCATGACAGGTAACATCAGTATATGCATTCTCCTTTGAAGGATCCCATACAACAACACTTGCACCGGATACCGGGATATCGTCGTAACCATATACATGTATTACCAGTTCAGGATCCTGCATGCCTTCCTGCAGTTCAATATAACTCGTATCTGCAATTGCATACATTGGCTGTGGTGGCACAGGCATTTGATTGATAGTTCCTATTATTGCAAATAGGCCTATAAGACCAATGGTGGTAAGGACCACCATTCTCATGGGAAGTCCAATACTTGCTCTGTCATCTCTGAGTATTGACATCTTACCTGTCCTGACTTAACGTGTCTTGACAACCATAACTGCATCTTTTTTTTCGTAATCATAGAACCCATTTGCAGATATTTTCAGGTCCATGGTACCTTCGTTCTGATTTGCTCCAAGTTTCACTCTAGCAGGATCCGTAACCAGAGTGGCTGTACCATGCATGTCTGTTGTACCTGTGGCAACTCCTCCCATTCCCCGCAAAACCACATTTGCATCTCTTACGGGATTTCCATCAGGATCTGTTGCTGTGATCCTTACAATAATCTCCAGGGGATCCTCTGCGGTTGATGCATCAACTATAATCGTATTTCCAGGACTCATATCACTGTGACCTAATCCCGATTCGTCAATGTTCACAGACATATTCTTTGTAGGCGGTGGAATTATTGCAATAAGTGCAGCCAGTGCAACCATGCCTATTACAAGCATGACAACAATATTGATCGGTAGTTCAATTGCATTATCATTTGAAAGCAGACTGGTGTTTTTCTTCATTCAATCCCTCTATCTTTTTACAATGATATATCAACATTATATATAAATTTATACAATAACTAAAAAATAGTTCACAGATGAATGAGTTAAATAAATAGCAATGCATTAAGTTGATGTAATACAATGGACTTTTACTAACCATGAAAAAGATAGTCATCATTGATTATGGACTGGGCAATCTACGAAGTGTCAGAAAAGGTCTGGAATATGTAGGAGCAGTGCCCATAATATCAAGCAGGGATGCAGATATACAGGACGCTGATGGCCTAATACTCCCTGGTGTTGGAGCTTTTTCTGATGCAATGAAGAACATTGAAGTACTGAGGCAATCCATTGGAAGATATATGGAGATGGGAAAACCCATGCTTGGCATCTGTCTGGGTCAGCAGATAATCATGAGCGAATCTGAAGAAGGCAAGCTGACTAAAGGCCTGGATATTATTCCAGGACGGGTGATCCGATTTGGGGGACAGGGTCTTAAAGTACCTCATATGGGATGGAATTCAATAAAGACCACAAAAAAACATCCTCTGTTTGAAAATATTGAAGATGATGCCTATCTTTATTTTGTTCATTCCTATTATGTTCAAACTGATGCAGAGCATACCCTTGCCATGTGTGATTATGGTGTAGAGTTTGCTGCAGCTGTTACCAATCGAGAAGGAAATGTTGTAGGCACACAGTTCCATCCTGAAAAAAGTGGTAAGACAGGATTGAAGATATTAGATAATTTTGTAAATATGTGCTAATTTATCAAATTCAGAAGATTCAGGAGATTTATATGGATATTGAAGGTTATGCAAGACAGGGCCTTATAAGAAGTGACCCCGAAATTGAAGAAAAGCTTGCCATCAGGATAACTGAGATTAAGCAGGTGGATATGACAACTGCAAGAAAGATTGCACAGGCTGCTGTCAGTGAAGCCAGGGCAACATTGAATGTATCTGGTGATATTCTGACCTCGACCAGATCAGGCGTTACAATGGGTCAGTTCGGAGTTGGATCCAGGGGGAGCGGTGATTTCTATGCTCATGAAAAGATAGCAGAGGTTATTGGAAGTACTGCGGCTGTAGTTGATTCTTCTCATCTGGATGACTCAGGGGTGGTAAGGACCCAAAGCGGTGAGTACATAGTACTGACTGTAGACGGGATACATTCACGTCTGAGTGATTTTCCCTTTCTTGCAGGTTTTCATGTTGCCAGGGCATCATTGAGGGATGTCTATGTAATGGGAGCACGACCAATAGCACTTTTTTCCGATATCCATGTTGCAGACGATGGAGATGTTGCAAAGATATTTGATCATATTGCAGGAATTACCACAGTTTCTCAGGTTACTGGTGTTCCCCTTATAACCGGAAGCACTCTCAGAATCGGAGGGGATATGGTAATAGGAGATCGGATGACAGGTGGTGTAGGTGCAGTCGGAGTTACTGAAAATCTCACATCAAGAAACCTTACACAACCTGGTGACCTGATACTTATGACCGAAGGGGCAGGAGGGGGTACCATTTCAACCACTGCTCTTTACTATGGTATGCATGATGTGGTGGATGAGACGATCAATGTAAAATTTATCAGGGCATGTGAGGCTTTGCTGGAATCAAATGTAATCAAACATGTACATTCGATGACAGATGTAACAAATGGTGGTATTAGGGGCGATGCAAAAGAGATATGTAAAACCGCAGGTGTTGGTATGGAATTTAATGAAGCATCTATACGGCCACTGGTAAATCCAAGAGTATTTGATATGCTGGATTCGCTTGACATTGATTATCTGGGAGTTTCACTGGATTCTCTTCTGGTCACAGTACCGCAGGAATATGCAGATGAGGTCATTGGTGTAGTTCGAAGTTCAGGTGTTGCAATTGATGTAATAGGAAAAGTGGTTAAGGGCCATGGTGCAAAGATAAAGGTTGGAGATGAACTGAGAGATTTTTCACCATCCTTCAGGGAATCTGCATACACTCCCATAAAGAAAATGATAGGTGAGGATAACCCCCGTGACTTTGATGATATGAAAAAAGCAATTGACAGGGCTGCAGAGAAGGCTATTGAGAAAAAAAGAAGGGTCATAGAGATTCTGAACAAAAAATAAGTATATGTAACCTTCTGTATCACTCAGGGTTCACGGTTTCAGTCTCATCAATTTTCTTTTTTACAATAAGTAAAGGTCCCTCTTTTTTAACAATCTCCACCTTTTCTCCCTTCTCAATTGTTCCTTCCTGTGTACGTGCTTTCCAGTATTCTCCGTGATATTTTACATACCCTTCCTGAGTGGCTGTTATATTATCATTTGCCTCGGCTGTATCCCCAATCATCTCACCTATAACCGGCTTTCTTTTTCTCACATCAAGCACCTTGTAGATGGCTATCACCGTAAGAAATATTACAACTACACTTGGTATTACTACTGCGATGATCATATTGATCTGAAATTCGGCAGGTACAAAAAAATCAGGATAATTCATTGGTATCAACAGAATACTTCCTATAATCACACATATCACTCCGGCAAATCCAAATACCCCAAATCCAGGCTCCTGTAATTCCAGGATTAACAACCCGGCACCTACAAGCACCAGGAACACTGCTGCAATATTCACATCAAACCCCATACCAATAAGTCCCAGTGTGATAGCAATTACACCAAATATCTCAGGACCGTATCCGGGATTGGAAATTCCGAAAATAATTCCGTATATTCCCAGAAGGAGAAGAAGGGATGATATAAGCGGATTTGATATTATATTCATAAATACAAGCTGGAGAGGTGGCTGATAGGTTTCAATTTCTGCACCTGCAGTCCTGAGCTCATGTCCCTTGACAGATATACCATCGATCTGCATTAGCAGATCGTCTATGTCAGCTGCTACATACTCTATAATTCCCACTTCAAGAGCCTGTTCTGCGTTAAGGTTCAGGTTTCTGGTAATGAATTCTTCTGCAATGGTCTCATTTCTATCATGCATGCTTGCCTTTTCACGTGCAAAGGCAACAAGTGCATTGATGATCTTTGGATCATCAACAGGCTGCGAGAGCTGTACTGGCTGGGCAGAACCAATTATCGTGTGAGGTGCCATTGCAGCAATATCAGTGCTGATAAGTATCAATGTACCTGCAGACCATGCCTTTGCTCCCGGAGGATGGACATAACCGATCACCGGCACATCTGTACCTTCTATCAGCTCTATGATTCTGAATGTCTCATCAAGCCCGCCACCCGGGGTATCCAGCCTGATTATCAGTGCCTCAAAATTTTCAGTTTCGGCTTTATGTATTGCATCTTCCACTATATTATCTGATGCAGGGGTGATGACATCTGATATCTCCAGTACCAGTACTCTGCTATTTTCGTCTGCTGCAGCGGGTATCAGGATAAAAAATAAAAAAAGAAATATGAGCAGAAGATACAGTTTGCTGTGTTTCATAGTCCCTGTAATTATTTTTTGCTGCTGCCCTTTAGTTTTTTCTGAGCAACAGCCTCTGTTATCCCTGCGATTTCTCCTGCACTGGTAGTGTTGGTAATTATTATCAGATTCTGTTCCCTTGAAACTTCTGCAATTGTCTGCAATTCACGAAGCTTGATACCAACCGGCATATCCTGATATAGCATTGCAGCATCCTTCATCTTTTCAGCTGCCATGTATTCTCCTTCAGAGAGAATTATTCTTGAACGTTTTTCACGCTCTGCTTCAGCCTGCTTTGCAATTGCCCTGTGCATGGTTGTTGGTAGATTTACATCCCTGATGGTTACAGAAGTTACTTTTATACCCCAGGGATCTGTTGAAGTGTCCAGCATAGTCTGGATATCTTTATTGATCTCCTCTCTCTGAGATAGGACATCATCAAGTTCGATTCTTCCCATAACATCCCTTAGTGTTGTCTGAGAGAGCATTGCAGTTGCATATTTATAATCCTCCACAGCAGTTACAGCTGCTCCCGGTTCCACAACCTTGTAGTATACAATAGCATCTACATCAACAGTCACATTATCCTTTGTGATCACGTTCTGCTTTGGAACATCAATTGTAACAACTCTAAGATCAACTTTAACTGTTTTATCTATAATTGGAATTATAAAGAACAGACCTGGGCCTTTAACCCCTTCAAATCGTCCTAACCTGAATATAACGACTCTTTCATATTCATTTACTATCTTGATACTCTGTGATAGAATAATCACAACAATAATCAATGTGGGTACTATAAATTCACTGACCATATGGTTCACCTGCTAAAGAGCTGTTTATAAGATCTGGATACAAATTAGTTATGTTAAGTTCATAAAGCTGCAGGTCTGAATAGATATAATCTTAATCTGAATAATCCCTAAAGTATTTCCAGACCCACCAATGAAGATATTACTCATTCATTCTTTATTAAATTGATTGGTGAACCACACATGAGCTAAAGACACCGGGTTTTACGCTTTGTCTATAAAATAACAGATAAAGGTAACTATGTTGATGTGGCTGGATTTATAAGGGATAAGATCTCTATACCAAAAAATAAATCATAGATAAATGACTATCGAAGGATAAAATGAAAGATAAGTGTAAAAAGTGTGAAGGGCAGGGTTTTAAAGTATTATCTAGAGAAAAATGTCCTGAATGCAAGGGGTCTGGTAAATCTAAATCAGTTGATCTCATGAAATTGTCCCAGGAGGACCTGGACACCTTTTTAAAAGAAGGATCTGTGTGTGGAAAGTGTGAGGGTACCGGAGAGGTAAAGAACAAACTGAAATGTGAATCCTGCAAAGGAGAGGGATTTTTCTATTTCTGTGACAGGTGTGAAAAACCTATTGAAAAGCCTTCTGAGGGCATGGAGATATGTGATATCTGCAGAAAGAAGGAGACTGTACACCTTCTGGATGATTCCTGTACTCTGGATGAGGTAGAAGTTGGAAAGCTCTACCATGGTACAGTGAACAGCCTAGCACCTTTTGGTGCTTTTGTGGATCTAAATTCCAGGGTTAGGGGACTTGTGCATACCAGCAACATCTCACACCCACTTGAGGAAAGAGATGAAGTCATTGTATTTGTAAAGGAAATAAAACAGAATGGCAATATGGATCTGGTACCAAGAAAAATTGAATCATATCAGACTGTGGAAGTGGAAAAGGAACTTCCTCTGGTAACAGCGTCTGATCTTTCGGGTTATGTGGGGCGGTTTGTAAGAATTGAAGGGGAGGTAATTCAGGTAAAACAGACCGCAGGGCCTACTATATTTACGGTTTCTGATGAATCCGGTCTGATCTCAGGTGCTGCCTTTGTACGGGCAGGTGAGAGGGCATATCCTCATATAGATTCTGATATGATCGTAACCATGACTGGAGAGGTTACTGCCAGGGGGGATGATCTGCAGGTCGAAGTAATGAGCATGAAACGGCTTTCAGGTGAGATGGAGAAAACAGTATGGGAGAGGATAGAAAGTGCCATTGATAATAGAGCCGCTCCCTCTGAGATAGAATTTCTGGTAAAGAGTAATATCCTGGAAAACCTGCTTCCTTCCATGAAAGATGTTGCAAGGATCATCAAGAAGGCAGTAATTAAATCCAGGCCGATAATCCTGAGACATCATGCCGATGCAGACGGGATGACTGCAGCTCTTGCCATAGAGAAGGCCATTCTTCCTCTTATAAGAGAGGTCGGAGGCCAGGACGCAGAATACTTTTTCTATAAACGCTCGCCTTCAAAGGCCCCCTTCTATGAGCTTCTGGATGTTATACGGGATATTTCGTTTGCACTGGAAGATGCAAGCCGCCACGGGCAGAAAATGCCGCTGGTTATCCTTGTGGACAATGGTTCAACAGAAGAGGATGTGCCTGCAATGAAACAGGCTATGATCTATGACATTGATATGGTAGTTGTCGATCATCATCATCCGGATGAAATTGTGGATCAGTATCTGCTGGCTCATGTAAATCCCGCCCATGTGGGAGGAGACTTCGGAGTGACTACAGGTATGATGTGTACTGAAATTGCAAGAATGATCAATCCTTCAGTTGTAAATGACATCAGACACCTGCCTGCCATTTCTGCAGTAGGTGATCGTTCAACCGCTCCTGAAGCTGAAAAATATATTGATCTTGTATCTGAAAAATACTCGCTGGAAAGATTAGGTGATATAGCTCTTGCTCTTGATTTCTCTGCATTCTGGCTAAAGTTTAGCAGTGGTAAGGGAATTGTGGATGATATTACAAACTTTGGCAGTGAGACACGTCATAACAGGATCGTATCTCTGCTCTGTGAGCAGGCAAATGAAATGATATCCGAACAGATGGAGGCCTGTATTCCAAACGTCAAATCCAGAAAACTCCCAAACGGAGCTATGCTCAATGTTCTGGATGTGGAGAATTATGCTCACAAGTTTACTTTTCCACCGCCTGGAAAAACGGCAGGAGAGGTTCATGATCGGCTGATCCGCAAGTTTGGTGACATTCCCATCATTACGATTGGATATGGTCCAGACTTTGCGGTCATAAGATCAAAAAAAGTGAAGATGAACATTCCCCGTCTTGTAAAGGAACTTCATCAGGAAGTGACAGGGGCCGGTGTCAGTGGCGGTGGTCACCTTGTGGTAGGTAGTATTAAATTTGTGGAAGGTAAACGTACAGAGGTTCTTGCATGCCTTGCCCAGAAACTTGGTGAAACAGAGGTTGAGGATTGATTTTTCAACTTCTGCTGTGATTATTTTTGATGTTCAATCCATTCTCATAATACGTATCATTGCCCTTACCGGCACACCAGAGATCGTTTCTGCTCCTTTTTTATCTATAATAACTGCTGCGCCTACCGGAATTGCCCCAAATTCCCTGATCTGCTTTATTACCTGGGAAATAGTTGATCCTGAAGTTATTACATCATCAACAATAATGCATTTCTTTCCATCCACACTTCCAAAATTTCTGCTGATAATTCCGCCTGGGTGGGTGTTATCCACTCTCTGGCCCAGAACGTGGAACAGTGCAAATTCTGTTCCCAGCTCATCTGCCATCAGGCTTGCAATGGGCACTCCACTTGATGTGGTACCAACGATTGTATCTATTTCTTCGTCTGTCTGCACCAGCAGGTCAAGGACCATATCTGACAGAACTCTGGAAATATAACGCAGGCGGAAAGAACTTTTTCCGATACTGCTCCAGTCAACAGAAATATCCTTTGGGGCCTGTATTTCCTCTCCTCTCCTGGCCCGTGATAATAGCCAGGTTGCAGTTTCCCTTGAGACATTAAGTTCATCTGCTATCTGGCCTGTGACAAGTCCTTTTGACTGTAGCTCAACGGCTTTATTGATCAAATCCTCGATATTTCTCATATGTTATCCCCTTCCTGTAATGGCTTCACCTGAATATAATGTGTAATACTTATATATTGCTCTTTCCTGCTGTTATACCTTTCTTTTTCGCACCTTTTTAAGAGCTGAGCCACAGACCGGGCATATATCGCCTCCATCAAAACGCTTTTTGCACCCAGTGCATTTTTTACCCCAGACCAGCACGTCAGATATCTTTTTCTGGGATACGGGTTTTACATTTATTTTCAACAATACTGCAACATTCTGGACTGCATAATCATCACTAAACAGGACAGAACTCTCTTTATATTCCAGTGCCTTTGCCAGTATATCCACATCTGTTTGAGAAAGTTCCTCTATATCACTGCTGTATCTGGCAACCTTGAGCACTTCTTTGACCAGTCCCGGATCTGGAGACTCCACTCTGGCTCCTTCTTCAGCAGCAAGCTGGAATCTCATATTTGCCTGACTGCTTTTCAGCTCATCTATTACAGAGGGTACAGTGATCAGACTTTTGCTGTTTATATCCTTTCCCATTATAAATACTGCAGAATCTGCAACAATATGTTCCATATCTATCATCTAAGCTCCTTTATAAGCCATCCCCAGTATTTAATAGTGGTCAGCAGTGCAATGGTCATGCCAATGGCCATAAGAAGATTCGAAATCAGAATTGCCATATCAGATCCGATCCCTGTAATAGGATAGAGCAGCATATTAAGAACTCCTGATGCCATGAATAATATTGATGCATAATAGGCATAGTAATAGGGTTTTAGACGCATTGCCTCTCCCAGCCTTCTGCTCAGACCTGCCATTATGTATATCACACCGGCAAAGGATATTACTGCAATAATCCATGCATAATAGGGTGGCTGAATTTTATTTACCTCCTTTTGTCATCTGAAGGTGAAGCTTTATGGCAAGTAAGAGTGATATGATTCCTGCTGCAGCTTCAACTATTTTTCCTGCAGCTATAGTAAACACAACTATTTGAAAGATTGCCAGCATCAGTATAAGAAAAGGGATCAAAAACAGGAAATAATGTGTATCTATTCCAAACTTCCTCTGATAGAACAGGCTTATAGCCCCTCCAAAGACCACAATGATAGCCCCTGCAAACCATGCATAGATCTCAATGACTGTGGATATAGCTGTATAATCCATTTTTGCTTTCAACCCCTGCTAGGATACCTGCCTGATATGTACACATTTTTCATCGACACAGCTTCCATGTACTGTTATTCAAATGTTCTATTCACTGTCTGCTCACCAATATTTCACAGTTTCTCACGAACTGCCTGCAGCAGTAGATTTGACCTCAAGTAATAGAATGCTTACAAATTTCCCAAAACCCTCTGTTATACTGGCGCATACCCGATGTTCAATTTATGTGCTATGATTACATAAAGATATTTGAACCATTAAATAGATTTTCTTTTTGTTATTTGATTAAGACCAATAATCTCTTATGGATATGATTTTATGGATATGGAATTTGCTAGAAACATGATTGTGGATTTTATCAGATCCAATATAGAAGACTCTGGACTGGGTGGTGCGGTAGTTGGAGTCAGCGGGGGTATAGATTCTGCACTTACCACTTATCTTACAGCTGAAGCCATTGGAAGTAAAAAGGTTCTTGGCATTCATATGCCTCAGATGGGTATTACGCCTGCTGAGGATGTACTGGATGCAGAAGAGATTGCAGACAGTACCGGTATTGAGTTCAAAGTGATTGATGTAAATCCTATACTTAATACATATATTGATTCACTTAACAGGGAAGGTCAGGAAACATCATCTCTCGTGGAAGGTAATCTGAAAGCAAGGATCAGGATGTCCATCCTCTATTATTATGCAAACACTTTAAATCGAATGGTGATTGGTACAGGCAACCGCACAGAACTGATGCTTGGATACTATACCAAGTATGGGGACGGGGGTGTTGATATTGAGCCAATTGGTGATCTGTACAAAACAGAGGTAAGGGAACTTTCACATTTGATTGGCATATCTGAGAATATAGTTTCCAAGGTTCCTTCTGCAGGTCTATGGAAGGGCCAGACTGATGAAGAAGAACTGGGTCTATCCTATGAAATAATTGATCGGATTCTTGAAATGCTGGATAGGGGCTGCAGTGTGGATGATGCAGGGAAGACTCTGAACGTTTCAGATGAGAGGATTGATTCAATAATTGGGCGAATTGATGCAAACAGGCATAAATTGCAACCTCCAAGAATATGCCGGTTAAAAGATGTTAGAAGGCCAGATATCTGATTTGGACATTTACCTGCTGGGAAATAAACTCAGGCTGCTGTTTTTATCTCTTATGAGCGGTTTTGCCAGGTGCCTTCGGGCACATGGCGGGACCTCATATAATCCGGGATGTATATTTCTACAGATCTCAACCTGTATTTTTGATTCTGCCTGTGTGCGGCACTTTCTACAGCGATAACCCTGTCCTTTGCCTGCGGACTCCATGCTTTTATGACATACGGGACATGCAGGGTTTTTGTATTCATATGTCTGTATCATAGAAATGATCTCAAGCTTTTCTGTATTCAGTGTGCCATTGATCATACTTCCATATATTCGAATAACATCTCCGGGAATAAGTTCTCTAACCAGTTCCCTGAAATTCTTTGTTGGCTCATAGGCAGCACATTTCAGTTCATGGTCATGCTTATCGCTGACTGAGAATATGACGTGCCCTCCCTGTATGGTCTCAGGCACACTTATCACCGTACACATGAGACTATATGAATGCATGTCCTGCATCTGGCTGATACTGTCCTCCTGAATGATATGCATATCTGTACCCTGGTTGGTTTTGTACAGTGCACTCCTTTCAAAAGGCTCTGATCGTATCATTGAGGCACACCGGATTACCTCCTCCTGAACGGATCCCCTGATCCCGTAAAGGACCGGGTCCGGTGATCTGGGTACACAGACCACCTGCTGATTTAAAATATCTACATTATCCCAGGTCATGGGATATGTTTTTTTGTCAGCGCTGAATATGCTGGAGCTGTCCACCATTCTGGGTGATCCCCATTTTTCCTGTTTACGGTATGTTATGTATTCATAGGTATGATCCCATCCACTGTTCAGCATTGCTCCGCATGCTGCAAGTGCTCCTATAAGGCCTCTTCTGTTTTTAAATCCCTTTGATTGAAGATTCAATTTTCTGATAAGCTCCTCTGCTTCATTTACTGTAATGATCTCCTTTACTGCTTTTTTGAAAAAGAGACCCAGTGGGTTTCGTGAGAGCTCAGACATTTCATCGCTAACAAAAACAATTCCTGGATTTGTTGTATCATTTTCCAGACAGGCAAGGGTTCTGACACGCTCAGTTACATGTTTTTTGACCATATCAGGCGCATCGGTATCGATTGCAATGGCCACTGCCGCATTTCCCCGTGTTTTATAGGGTACGGTTGGATTGAGCCTGATAAGGAGTAGATCATCAGTGATTTTTCCGTACCTTTCCAGCTCTTCTGATAGAAGGGAACACAGATAGGTGGTGCACATTCCGTCCCTTGAATCCGTATCGTCAATTCCGATAATCATATTTTAATTCCGGTAACTACATTCTTTTTCCTGTATATGTATCGTTGGATGGCGAATATTATTCAATAGACAATTATATATATATGTGCATATGTATATTAGCTTAATTATGACAAAAGAGATCCTCATACATCAGGTAGTTGATGTACTGAACCATGCAGGCTTTCTTGTGTCTGATCGCTGCAATATAAGGCCAAGGTGTTTTGACCTTGCTGCCCGGCAGGATGACATATTACTCTTTTGCAAGGTATTATACAATATTGATGGTCTGAATGAAGAAACTGCCAGGGAGATAAAATTACTTTCCAGTTATCTTAACGGCTCTCCTCTGATTATAGGTGCAAAGACCAGAAATCAGATGCTTGAAGACAGTGTAGTGTACATGAGATACGATGTGCCTGCAATGAATGTAGAGACATTATATGATTATCTGATCGAAGGAATTCCACCTGTTGTGTCTGCAGCGCCTGGTGGGCTTTATGTATCCATTGATGGGGACGTACTGAAACAAGCCAGAAATGAAATTTCCATGTCATTGGGTGCACTTGCATCCAGACTGGGAGTATCAAGGCGTACCATCAGTAAGTATGAGGATGGTGGAATGGCTGCTTCAATTGAGGTTGTACTGCAGCTTGAAGAGATACTGGATGTAGCACTGGCAAGATCTATTGATTTTATAAAATCTTTTGATGATAATCCATCCAGCACCGATATGGATGATGAGAATATTCAGCATCCTGCACCTCCAAAGGATAGTGTTCTTGAAATATTGCATTCCATGGGCTATAATGTACTCTCCACATCTCAGGCTCCTTTCAAGGCAGTATCAAAGAACGATTCCAATGTCATGCTCACAGGGGTCAGTGAATACAGCAGTGCTATGATAAAGCGAGCTCATCTGATGAGCAATATTTCTACCATAACAGAGACACGCTCAGTTTTCATAATCAATGGCCAGATAAAATCAGAATCTGTTGAGAGTACGGTTCTGATAGAAAAGGATGAACTGAATAAAATATCCGGACCTGAAGAACTGGTAACACTGATCGAGAACAGGACAAATTACCATACCTGTGAATAATCCAGCCAATTGATTTATCCACCTTATCCCCGGATTACGGAACTGCATGCTCCAAAACTGTAATATAGTGAAACTTCATAAGAAGTCAGCAATGACGTGTAATATTGCAGTTCTGGTATCAGGAAGAGGTTCAAATCTTCAATCTATTATTGACAATATTGAATCCGGTTATATCAGGAATGCCAGTATAAATGTGGTTGTCAGTGATGTTCATGATGCATATGCTCTGGAGCGTGCCAGAGATCGTGCAATAGATGCCATATTTATCAATCCTTCAGAACATGGATCAAAAAAGGATTATGAGAAATATCTTATTGGTATTCTTGAGGAATATAGCATTGATCTGATTCTCCTTGCTGGCTATATGCGTCTTCTTGGAAATTCATTTATCCGAAGATACAAGAACCGAATAATGAACATCCATCCATCTCTGCTGCCATCTTTCAAGGGCCTGGATGCACAAAAACAGGCACTGGAATATGGTGTAAAGGTCAGTGGATGTACTGTGCATTTTGTTGATGAAGGAATGGATTCTGGACCCATAATACTGCAGCAGAGTGTCAGGGTACTTGAAAATGATACTGTTGAGTCTCTTTCTGAAAGGATCCTTGAACAGGAACACGTTATCTACCCGGAAGCTGTAAAACTATTTGTTGAGGGTAAACTTAAAGTGCAAGGTCGAATTGTACTAACCCGAAATTATGAAAGACCAGTTAAATAATGAACTTATAATAACAACTATTTATCAAATAATATATGGATGAGTGAAGATGTCTTATATTTCAGATATTGATCCGGAAATCTGTGAGGTCCTGGAACTTGAACTGCAACGTCAGGATGAAAAACTTAACCTGATAGCTTCAGAGAACTATGCAAGCCGTGCTGTTATGGAAGTTCAGGGTTCCGTAATGACAAACAAATATGCAGAAGGTTATTCCGGGAAAAGGTATTATGGCGGATGTGAGTATGTGGATCTAGCCGAAGATCTGGCAATCAAGAGAGCAAAGGCGCTGTTTGGGGCAGAGCATGTAAATGTCCAGCCCCATTCGGGTTCTGGATCTAATATGGCAGTCTATTTTTCAATGTTAGAACCCGGAGACACTATCCTGTCAATGGACCTGACACATGGAGGGCACCTCTCTCATGGAAGTCCGGTCAACTTTGCAGGAAAGCTGTATAATGTGATTCCTTACGGAGTTGACAGGGAAACAGAGACCCTGAACTATGAAGAACTGATGGAGCTTGCCAGAAAGCACAAACCCAGAATGATCGTATGCGGTGCATCTGCATATACTGCAGAAATCGATTTTAAGAAGTTCAGGGAAATTGCAGATGAAGTTGATGCATACCTTCTGGCAGATATTGCACATATTGCAGGTCTGGTCGCAGCAGGAGTGCATCAGAGTCCCATCCCATACGCTGATTTTGTGACCACAACCACTCATAAGACACTGCGCGGGCCAAGAGGAGGAATGGTCATGTGCAGGCAGGAATATGGAAAGGATATCGATAAATCCATATTTCCGGGAATCCAGGGTGGTCCTCTGATGCATGTGATTGCTGCAAAAGCAGTGGCATTTAAGGAAGCACAGGGCTCAAAATTTAAGAAGGATCAGGAGCAAACAGTAAAGAATGCCAGAATTCTGAGTGATGATCTTGTTGAGAGAGGATTTCATCTTGTTTCCGGTGGTACCCAGAATCATATGATGCTCATCAACCTGAATAATCGCGATATTACTGGAAAGGAAGCTGAGGCTGCTTTCTGCAAGGCAGGTATTGTGCTGAACAAGAATACGGTTCCCTTTGAGACCAGAAGTCCGTTTGTTACAAGCGGTATCCGAATAGGGACTCCGGCTGCAACTACAAGAGGAATGAAAGATTCCGAGATGCTGCAGATTGCAGATTTTATTGATCAGACAATTGCAAATGTTGATGATGATTCTGCACTTGGGATGATCTGTGAGGATGTAAAGGAGCTGTGCCACAGGTATCCTATCTATAAGTGATCTGTGGAATACCAGGTGAAATTGATGAACAATGGTTCTGAATCAAAAATAATCGATGGCAGAAAACTGGCAAAAAAAATAGAACGTGAAGTAAAGGAAGATGCTGACCAGCTCAGGGCACAGGGTGTCATTCCCTGCCTTGCCTCAATACTTGTAGGAGATGATGCAGCTTCAAAGCTCTATATATCATTAAAGCACAGGGCATGTGACCGTGCAGGCATTCTGGCAAAGGATTACCACCTTCCCTCTGAAACCTCTCAGGGGGAACTGACTGAACTGATTGAGCGGCTAAATCAGGATGATGAGGTCCATGCAATACTTGTCCAGTTACCTCTGCCTGAAAGCATCAATGAACAGGAAGTGATGGAGACTATTGACCCGTCCAAGGACGCAGATGGCTTTCACCCTTTTAATATGGGCAGGCTCCTTATTGGAAATGAGGGACTGGTGCCATGTACTCCCCGGGGAATTATCCGGGCACTTGATGAGTATCAGGTGAATGTTGAGGGAAAACATGCTGTTGTGGTGGGACACAGCAATGTTGTAGGCAAACCTATGGCTGCAATGCTGCTTAACAGAAACGCTACTGTTAGTGTCTGCCATGTATATACGCAAGATCTGAATAAATTTACAAGTCAGGCTGATATACTTATCGTTGCAACCGGAGTAAAGCATCTTATCAGAGAGGATATGGTAAAAGAGGGAAGTATCATCTTTGATGTGGGGATCACTGAGGAGAACGGAAAGATCTATGGAGATGTGGATTATGAGAATGTTATTGAAAGGGCATCTCTTATTACCCCGGTTCCAGGTGGTGTAGGGCCTGTAACTGTATCCATATTGTTAGAGCATGTAATCAAAGCATGCAGGTCCTCGATAAAAAATTAAGTTTCAGATTTAATCTCTAAGATTCAATAACAATTCAAGTAAAACAAATGGTTTAAAATGGCTGTTGATGCAGATATTTGTGGCCTTAAGATTGGAGATAAACATCCTGTAAGACTTATGGGTGTTATCAATCTGAGTAACGAATCCTTTTACAAAGCATCGGTAGTAGATGAAGATTCCGTCCTTGATGTTGCCAGAAAAATGGTTGACGAAGGTGCTACCATGATTGATGTGGGAGCCAGATCCACCTGGCCCCTGGCAAAGCCCATCTCCAGAAATAAAGAAATTTCACGCCTGCTCCCAGTTCTGGATATTCTTCAGAATAATGTAGATGCAATTGTTTCTGTGGATACCATGTTCTCAGATATTGCTGAGAAGGCTTTAAGCAGGGGGGTGGATGTTGTAAATGATGTATCCGGATTTACCACTGATCCCGGGATGATGTGTGTTGTTAGAGACTACGACTGCCCTGCGGTGGTGATGGCTTCCATGGAACGTACGGGAGACCCACTGGGTATGGATGAAGTCATAATCGCACTGGATGAAATTGTTCGCAGGTCAGAATCGCACGGAATCGATCCTTCCAGACTTATTCTGGATCCTGCAATTGGAAAATGGGTCCCTGAAAAAGAGGCAGTACATGATTTTGAAGTGATCGATCAGTTCCAGAGACTGCAGGTATTTGAAAAGCCAATACTTGCTGCCATTTCAAGAAAATCAGTAATAGATGCAGTTGTAAACAAACCTGCGGATGAAAGACTTCATGGAAGCCTTGCGGCAACTGCAATTACCGTACATAAAGGAGCACATATCATACGCACACATGACGTAGCTGCGACAGTTGATGCAGTCAAAGTGGCTTCGGCAATGCGCAGCTTTCCTTCAGCTACACAGGAAGATCGGTTCAGGGTAAGTATTATTGATATCACTGTTCCAGATGACCTGGTTTACTATATGCGATCAGTAGGAGTTACTCCCGAAGGCTGCAGTATCATGAAGAATAAATCCGTTAGTATGGCTATCAGGATCGATAATATTACCTCTACTGAAGCCCTTATTATCAAGCAGGAGATTCTTGCAAGAGGTGGTGATGCAGCAATATCCAGAGACGCCATATCCCAGCAACTTGACAGTACAGACGTTATAGTCATAGGCACTCTTCTGCAGTTTGAGAAGCTGATACAGAAACTATCAGGCCAGTCACGGGATCTTCCCCTGATAGCCCGGATGCTCAGGAGAACCCTGGAAAGCCAGATTGACATCAAACAAAAATACCCTGGAACAACATTATGATAATATCTCAAGACAAACCTTTTGAAGAGATTCTTGAACTACTTCAGGATCATAGAGCAATTTTTATCATTGGATGCAATACATGTGCCTCAAAGCTTCATGTAGGTGGCGAGGAAGAGATCCTCAAGATGAGATCAGGTCTTGAGGATGCAGGTAAAGATGTAATAGGATGGGCACTGCCAACAGCTGCCTGCAGTATAAGATCATGGGAGCACCTGGCAGAGAAGGACAGGTCAATCGAGAAGGCCGATGCTGTGCTGGTAATGGCATGTGGCAGTGGTGCTTCTGTGATAAGCAGAGTTACGGATATGCAGGTATATACCTCCAATAACACGACTTCTCTTGGAGGCATCTTCAAAGGTGAAATACTTCCGGACCAGTGTAAGATGTGTGGTAGCTGCATAATTTCTAATTTTGGTGGAATCTGTCCCACAGCACAGTGTCCCAAGAACCTCCTGAATGGGCCCTGTGGAGGGTGTGCTAATGGTAAATGTGAAACAGACCCGGATAAGGATTGTGCGTGGGAAGTGATCTACCTGAAACTTAAGGAAATGAACCGGCTGGATCTGGTGGAAAAGATATATCAGCCCAGGGAAAATAAATGATTGTCTGCGTGCTGGACGATGTGAGTTGATTACAAATGCATTCACTATTTCAGGATAAGATCAGATCAGGAAGCTTTGTTATCACTGCTGAGATCACCCCGCCCAAAGGAACCGATACTACAAAAGCTATAGAAAATGCAGATATGCTCAGAGGCTGTGTGGATGCTCTCAATATTACAGATAATAACCGGGCCGTTATGCGAATGAGTCCGGTGGCTCTTGGTGCGATTTTGCAGGAGAGGGGACATGAAGTGATAGTGCAGATGACGTGCAGGGACCGAAACCGCCTTGCGCTTCAGTCTGAACTGCTAGGTGCCTGTGCTCTTGGAATTGGGAACATATGTGTGATGACCGGTGACCATGTAAAAAGCGGTGATCACCAGGGTGCAAAATCCGTTTATGATCTTGATTCGGTACAGCTCCTGTCCATGATCCGTAAAATGATGAACGGTTCTGACCTTTATGGAAATCCTCTGGAATCAGCTCCTGAGTTTATGGTGGGGGCAGTTTCTAACATAGATCCCGGTCAGGCCATGCAGATGCTAAAATTTAAAAAAAAGATCATTGAAGGAGCTGATTTCATACAGACTCAGGCTGTATATGATTCCGATCTTTTTGAAGGTTTTATGGAATATGCCCGGGAATTTAAGGTACCTGTCATTGCCGGTATAATTCCTCTCAAATCTGCAAAAATGGCACGGTTTATGAACGAAAATGTGCCTGGGATACAAATCGGTGAGGATCTTATTGAGAGGATGGAGCAGGCAAGGGATCCTGTGAATGAAGGGCTTGAGATAAGCTGTGAGATCATCAGCAGGATCAGACCGATATGCCAGGGAATCCATTTAATGCCGATTGGACAACACTTAAATACACAGAGGCTACTTGAAATGGCTGGATTTTCTAAACAATAATTGATATATGTGGAATCATTCATGAAGACCACTCAGATTGAATATGCACGAAGTGGAGTAATCACTCCTCAGATGAAGCAGGTTTCCAGGACTGAAGATATTGCTGAGGATGATGTTCTCAGAAGGGTCCTGAACGGAAATCTTGTGATAATGACCCGGGATAATGGCTCCCAGACAGCGATTGGAAATGGTGCGAGCACCAAAGTCAATGTAAATCTTGGTACATCTTCTGCAAGCATTGATCCCGATGCAGAGACTGAGAAGGCCAGAGTTGCTGAAAAATACGGAGCAGATACAATAACAGATCTGTCCATGGGGGGAGATATCAGATCCATAAGAAAGACCATCTTTGATAATACCTCAATTCCATTAACTACAGTACCCATTTATCAGTCTGTAGTTGAGAATGGGATAGAAAATATTACTGCTGATGATATACTGACAACACTGGAGGATCATGTTCATGAGGGTGTGAGTTCTGTTGTACTCCACTGTGTTGAGAGGAAAATGCTGGAAAGTCTAAGGGGCTCGGGACGTATTATGGGAATGGTTTCAAAAGGTGGCTCCTTTACCAGTGCCTTCATGCTGGAAAATGAATGCGAGAACCCATTCATAGACAATTTTGATCATGTATTGGATATCCTAAAAGAGAGGGATGTTGTCCTGTCACTGGGCAATACAATGCGAAGCGGCTGTGTATACGACAATCCTGATCCTGCACAGATGATGGAGATAGAGACCAATATATCCCTTGCACACAGGGCGAACCAGGAGGGGGTGCAGGTCATAGTGGAAGGTCTTGGTGGACACCTGAGTGCATCGCAGATTCCCCTCCATGTAAGCTCCTATAAGTCCAGGTCACCATTTCCGTTATTTGTTGCCGGACCCCTGCCAACCGACATTGCACCAGGATATGATCATATCTCCGGTGCCGTAGGAGCAAGTATTGCCAGTGGAGCAGGTGCAGATTACATGTGCTATATCACTCCTTCAGAACACCTCTCACTTCCAAATCCCCAGCAGGTTCGAGAAGGCCTGATCGCCTTTAAGATCGCTGCCCATATTGGTGATTCTATCAAATATGGTGCAAGTACAAAGGATCTCCAACTTGCACGAAGAAGAGCTGTATTTGACTGGGAAGGGCAGATGGAATACGCACTGGATCCTGACAGGCCCCGGGAAATGTGTCCAAAAACAGGCCCTTGCTCCATGTGTGGGGAGTACTGTGCCATAAAGATCATGGGAGATTATCTTTCTTCTAAAGGATGAGTGACCATGAATGTCAGATCCTCATTACAGATTTATGGTATCCCCACTCCTGTAATTGTACCTGGCGACAGCATTGCGGATATTATCGCTGATTCGCTGGACCGGGCTGGAATTATTCTTAAAGATCGCGATGTTCTCGTTCTCGCAGAATCTGCAGTCGCAACAGCTGAAGGAAGGATTGTGTGTCTTGAGGATGTATGCGTATCCCCGGTTGCAGGGGAACTTGCAAAAAAATATCTGCTGGACCCCAGGGAAATGGAACTGATCCTGCAGGAATGTGATGAGGTCATAGGGGGCGTTCCAGGGGCAGTTCTTACGATTACCGATGGAACACTCTCTCCTAATGCAGGAATTGACAGTTCGAATGCTCCTGAAGGTCATGTCGTATTGCTTCCTGAGAATCCGGTACAGAGTGCATCTAAGATACGGTTAGTCCTGGAGAAGAGATATTCATGCAAGATAGGGGTGATCATAGGTGATAGCAGAACACAACCATTGCGTCTTGGATGTGTTGGGATTGCCCTTGCAACCTCAGGTATAAATCCTGTTGAAGATGCCAGAGGCGCATGCGATCTCTATAACAAACCGCTTACTATCACACACAGGGCGGTGGCTGATAATATGGTTTCCTGTGCCCAGCTGATCATGGGTGAGGCCGGAGAAGGCATCCCTGGGGTGATTATCAGAGGATTTAATGGGGACATTGTGGATGAACCAATAGAGATGCCATTGTTCTCTCCGGATGAGTGCATGTATTATAGCAACATATCCCGAACTGGTCTGAAATAAACAGTAAGGTATATTAAGTAGTTTTTAAAGAATAACTATTGATAGTTTCAATTAGGATTTATGCTGATATGTTCATTTCAGGTGATGATCAGCACTTTCTATCTGCAAAAGGTGGAGGTGGCAACAATGAAGTACAAATGGATTGAAACCTCATGTGGCTTTTTTGCTGTGGAAGATGAGAAAAATGAAGATGAACCACTGCTGAAAAAATATCTCAAAAACGAAACTCCTCTTGAAGAATAATTTTGCTCTGTTTGTTTATGATAGTTCAATGAGCCCGAACTGGCAGGTTATTGTAATGAGCTTCAGGTGCTTATAAAATATTTGGATGAAAACTCATATAAGAGTTCTGCTCTTATTATAGGTTACAAGTTTTTAAAATCGAACAGGTGATTAAGATGGGCAAACCAATTTTAATGGATTTTACTGCGACATGGTGTGGACCCTGCAAAATGCAGAAACCTATCCTTGAGGAACTTAAAGAGGAAATGGGCGATAAAGTAGAAATAAAAGAAATCGATGTTGACCAGAACGGTGACCTTGCAGGCAAATTCGGGATACGGGTAGTTCCCACTCTTGTAATAGAGAAGGATGGGGCTGAGGTAAAGAGATTTACAGGTGTTACCAAGGCAGAGGTACTCAGGGGCGAACTTGAGAAAGTGCTCTGATCCTCCTTATTTATTTTTTTTCAACAGCTTTTTTGATCCAAATCTTCAAGCAAGTTATATTTGAGGGGTACTGATTCTGAACAAGTTGATAGATATGGGAGTACTTGCCTTCAGGCAGAAGAATGCCCGGGGTAATTTTAAACCCCATCTATCGGTCAGATTCAGAGATGCAGGCTCTAAGCCCTGTGTATTTTCGATCGATACCAGCCGTACTCCAAAGAAATACTCTCAACCGGATGCGTATCTGATCACCCATGCTCATTCGGATCATCATGGCAAATCCAGTATGCTTTCTGAACTTTCTGTCTGTTCTGATAAAACAGCAACTGCACTTGAGATCCGGCACGGGAGAGAATACAGGGGGGCAACAGCTGGAACATATGATAAAATCAATATAGGTGATGTTACTGTAAAGACCTGTCCCACAGGACATACGGTTGGATCTACTGCCTTTTACTGGGAAAATGATGTAGGAACCCGAATACTTGTGACAGGAGATGTTAAGGATTACTCAATGCTTCCTTCATGTGATGTACTGATAACTGAGGCAAATTACGGAGATGTGGGAGATTTTTCATGCTATTTCCAGGATGATATAGAGGGACTTAAATCGATCCTGAACAATGGTGGCAGGGCTGCGTTTGGAGCATATTCTTTTGGAAAGGCACAGAGGATGGTTCAGCTTTTCAGGGATATGGGATACAGAGGCCCTATAGAGATGGAGGACGATACAAAGGAACTTACCGAGAAACTTATGGACGATCCGGGTGATCTTGTATCCCTTGGGGAATCCGGTAAAGATGGTATATGCCTGGTACCTCCATGGAACCTGAACAGACTTCCTCAGGATATTCCCAGATATGTAATTACAGGCAGATGTGACTATCCTTATCCTTCGATTCAGATAAGTGATCATCTTGATGTTAATGGCCTTATTGATATGGTAAAGGCCATAGATCCACAGGTAACTATCGTGTATCATCCAGGTGGCCACAGGCCACAGTGCTTTGCAGGATACTTAAATTCCATAGGAAAGGATTCAATTGCAATAGGTGATATCAATAATGTCCTGAGTAACGAGTTCACTTGAAATCAGAGTGCAAAGTTTTATTAATTACAATGCTTTTATTCTATCATCCTATCAACCTCAGTTCAGGAGAAACTTCAATTGAAGAACAAAAAGAAATCCAGACCCTCAAAGAAGGAAGATGCCGAAAATAAAGATCAGAAGGATCCGTTACAGATAAAGGAGAAGACACCTGAAGAGAGGAAGCAGTCTCATATTGAGGGAGTTATAAAGACCGCTGTTGCATCTGTAATTGGTATTATTGCAGGGATAGCGGCATATTTTGCACTGGGAAGTGCACTTGATACTCCATGGTATTCAGTTATCATCATAGTTGCCATACTGGCATTTTATCTTCAGCGTGCTGTCCTGCCTGTAATAAAGATCGATACAAAACAGTTTGGCCTCAAGGACTGGTTATATGTTGAATTCCTTGTGCTGGATTTCTTCCTGGTTACATGGATACTGATGCTGAACTGAGCAAATCGATTTTTAACGATCATATCAGCCTAAAGGGTGCAGGAATTTATTATGCGAATTGCAATATTGAACAGGGACAGATGTCAGCCAAGAAGATGCAGTCATGAATGTGAGAAGTACTGTCCAAGGGTCAGGACAGGCGACGAAACAATAGTTTTTGGAGAGGATGGAAAACCCATCATTTCAGAAGAGATGTGTGTTGGCTGTGGAATATGTATCAATAGATGTCCCTTTGATGCAATTATGATCATTGGACTTCCAGAAGAACTGGATAAACCAACTCACAGGTATGGCCAGAATGGGTTTGCACTCTATGGGCTGCCTATACCTCAGAAGGGTCGTGTTACAGGTATACTTGGTCCCAATGGAATTGGTAAAAGTACTGCTGTAAAGATCCTCTCAGGTTCATTAATTCCAAATTTTGGTGAAGAAAAGGGTGACTGGGATACAGTTCTTGAATATTATTCAGGTACGGCTCTTTATGATTATTTTAGGGATATTGTCAGCGGGAAGATGAAAATTTCCCAGAAACCTCAGTATGTTGATATGATCCCAAAGGCATTCTCCGGAAAGACACGTGATCTTCTAAAAAAGGCAGATGAACGGGGGGTCTTTGATTATCTGGTGGAGAAACTTGATCTTGGGAATATAATCGATCGTGATATCTCCAATTTAAGCGGTGGTGAACTGCAGAGGGTGGCAATTGCAGCATGTGCTGGCAAAGAAGCTGATTTTTATTTCTTTGATGAGATAAGTTCCTATCTGGATATCTACCAGCGGATAAACTCTGCAAGGCTTATTCAGGAACTGGCAGAGGAAAAAGCAGTTATGGTGGTGGAACATGACCTTGCTATACTGGATATGCTGGCAGATGTTGTACATGTGGCATATGGTGTTTCTGGTGGATATGGTGTCATTACGTACCCAAAGGGTGTGCGGATCTCGATCAACCAGTACCTTAAGGGGTACCTTCCTGAAGAAAATGTGCGCATAAGGCCGGAAGCAATTGAGTTTGAAGTGCATCCTCCCAAAATAGAAAAAGAAATTCATACTGTGCTGGACTATCCTTCTTTCTCTCTAAAATACGGCAAAGGATTTCATCTCAAGGCAGAAGCAGGTAACCTGAAGGAAGGTGAGGTTCTGGGTATTGTCGGTCCCAATGGTATCGGTAAATCCACATTTGTCAGAGTACTGGCAGGTGAAATCGAGCCTGAAGAAGGTGAAATAGATCTTGATATCAAGGTTTCCTATAAACCACAGTATATAGTAGGAGATTCTCCGATGCAGGTAAGATATTTCCTTGGCCAGATAACCGATAAATTCAATACCAGTTATTATCAGGCAGAGATTGGAAAACCTCTCCAGCTTGAGAAACTCTATGACAGAATGCTTACGGATCTTAGTGGCGGTGAGTTGCAGAGGGTGGCAATTGCAGCTTGTCTAAGCCGTGATGCTGACCTCTATCTTCTGGATGAGCCCAGTGCGCATCTGGATGTGGAGCAGAGATCAATGGCCACAAAAACAATCAAGAGATTTGCAGAAAATACCAAGAAAACCGCTATGGTTGTGGATCATGATATATACATGATAGATATGCTGAGTGAGCGGATGATTGTTTTTGAGGGTACTCCTGCAGTCAATGGTACAGCAAATTCCCCGACGACCATGCATCAGGGAATGAACCGCTTTCTCAGCAATCTGAATATTACTTTCCGAAGGGATGAGGATACTTCCAGGCCAAGGGTGAATAAACCAGGTTCGAGGCTGGACCGTGAACAGAAAGAAAGTGGAGAATTCTACTACTACAGAGTGGAATAAACCAAATAACTTTCTATTTTTTCCAGTAATTTGATTTTACTGATCTTTACTGCTCAAGTTATATATAATAGTAAAATCAAAATAATTATTGTTCTGCTAGACGGTAATTAATATGGAAGCATGATATGATTTTCTGTACAGTTTTTTGTACAGTAAAGATTGGAATGAATTCTTTTGAGGGAGGTAAATAATGGGATCAGATATGAAAGAGTTCACGGCTGAGGAACTTGCAAAATATAATGGAAGGGACGGGAACAGAGCATATGTTGCATACAATGGAAAAGTGTATGATGTAACTGACAGTTTTCTCTGGGAGGATGGAGATCATCAGGGAATGCATGAAGCAGGTATGAACTTTGATGATGAACTTGATCTGGAAGCTCCCCATGAAGCTGATGTAATGGATGATTTTCCGGTTGTTGGAACCTTCAGGGAAAATTCTGATTAATGTCTGAGTTCAAATGTATGGCCATTTTCAATATTTATAACCAATATTGACATAATTCACGGGAGTTTTTTTTATGGATCTTGGAATACTGGAAGAAACGATATTGTATAGTGACATTACGCTGATGAATGTAATACTTTCCATAGTACTGTTGCTTGCTGGAATTGCAGTTACAAAGATAGCTACAATTATGTTCAAAAATGGAATGAATAAAAGTAATTTGCCCCAGCTTGTTATTGAATTCCTATCAAAGTTTTTCAGTGTACTGCTATATATTGCTGTTATTCTTATATTTGTTTCTTCACTTGGATTTGATGTAAATTCAGTGGTTCTGGGACTTTCTGCTGTAATCGGTCTGATCCTTGGGTTTGGTATGCAGGATACTCTGACCAACCTTGCATCAGGGATCTGGCTTGCAGCTCTGAGACCACTTGATAAGGATGAGTTCATATCAGTAGGAGGCTCAAGCGGGACTGTCAGCTCAGTAGGTATAATGGCCACCGAGCTCATTACTCCGGACAACCAGCTTATAACTGTTCCAAACAAACTTGTGTGGGGCAATTCTATAATTAATTTTACCCGACTTCCCACACGCAGAGCAGCAGTGGATGTTGGAATCAGTTACAAATCCGATCTGGATCAGGCCATTCAGGTTGCCCTTGATCTTATGAAAGAACATCCACTGGTTCTGGATGATCCTGCACCTGCTGTAGTTGTTTCAGAACTGGGTGATTCTTCTGTGGACCTTCAGCTTAGAGCATGGACTCAGACCCAGAACCTATGGACAGTTAAATGGGACCTTACAGGTGGCATATTTAAAGCATATAATGAAAAAGGCATTGAGATCCCATTCCCGCAGAGGGATGTGCATATAAAAAGAGACTGAATGGGTATTTCAATATATACCCATTAATTTTTTTAATTTTGTATTGATTTTACTCTTCCAGAACAAGACGAGCTATTTCATCTCCTACATCTGAGGTTCCAGCTGAACCACCCATATCATAGGTTCTGACCCTTGCTTCACTGATATTTCTTTCAATAGCTGAAACAATGTTTGCTGCAGCTTCATTTTCACCCAGTTGCTCTATCATCATGGCACCTGCCCAGATTGTTGCTATAGGGTTCACCTTGTTCTGTCCTTTATACTTTGGAGCAGATCCGTGTATTGGTTCAAACATGCTTGTTCCTTCAGGATTGATATTTCCACCAGGTGCAAGACCCAGTCCACCCTGTATCATGGCCCCCAGATCAGTGATTATGTCTCCGAACATATTGGGTGTGACCACCACATCAAACCATTCCGGATTTTTGACAAACCACATGGTAATCGCATCAACGTAATTGAAATCTGTTTCCACATCAGGGTAATTGTCTGCCATGGACTCAAATTCTTCTCTCCAGAATCCGTATATATCGGAGAGTACATTTGCCTTGTCCACAGAAGACAGATGTCCGGAGCGTTTCTGTGCAAGATCGAAGGCATATTTCATTACCCTCCGGGTACCTTCCTTAGATATCATACCTATCTGATAGGCAATTTCTTCACTGTCAGTATCTATGTCCAGATCAAACTTTGCTGAATAAAGGTTTCTCTTAACTTCCAGCAGTTTCTGACTGGCACCCCTGGCTGCCCGGCCACCGATTCCGATATACATATCTTCTGTATTCTCTCTGACAACTACAAAATCAATATCTTCAGGAGTCTTATTCTTAAGGGGTGTCCATACGCCTTCCAGAAGCTTTATTGGTCTGAGGTTGATGTACTGGTCAAAATAGAACCTTGCAGCAAGCAATATCCCCTTTTCAAGAATTCCAGGTGCAACCCGGGGATCTCCGATAGATCCAAGATAGATTGCAGGATATGCTCCAAGTTCCCTAAGGGTGTCTTCAGAAATCAGCTCCCCGGTTTCCAGATAATGATCGGCTCCATGGGGATAATTTATCCAATCAACATCGAATCCGTATTTTTCTCCTGCAGCATCTATAACTTTCATACCCTCAGCAACGATATCAGGACCGATTCCGTCGCCTGGTATTACTGGAATTTTATAATTTGTCATGTATTATCTCCTTTTCTAGTTATGGCTATGTATGCAAGTCAATTCACGCAATTAGTTTTCTAGTATACTCGATCAAGCCGCCTGCATCAACAATTTCTCTGACAAAATCCGGAAGTGGAGTTGCCTGGTACTGTTCATTTTTTGTATGATTTTTGATTATACCTGTTGAGATATCCACTTCTATTACATCTTTATCTTCTATCAGATGCGTATCTGGGCATTCCAGAAGAGGAACTCCGATATTGATAGCGTTTCTGAAAAATATACGTGCAAAGGATTTTGCAATGACACATGAAATTCCTGTGCCTTTGAGTGCAAGAGGTGCATGCTCTCTGGATGAACCACATCCAAAGTTACTTTCCGCAACAACTATATCTCCTTTTTTTACTTCTTTTGCAAACTCAGGCCGAACTCCTTCAAAAGCGTGTTTTGCAAGATCTTCGGAGGTGTTGAGTATCAGGTATCTTCCAGGAATGATAGCATCGGTATCTATATCATTTCCAAATTTCCATGCTCTGCCTTTCATTGATATCACCAGAGATTTTAAACTATTTACGATTGTCTGAATAAAACTGAGTATACTTCTGTATCATCCCTTATAAATGCGATCATTCAATATATTTTTCTCCAGCCAGTTCATGCACCTTCAGATCTGTATCATCTGCATACACAACAGGCCTGCGTATGATGCCATCAAGGTGCAGTTCAACATTCACATCTCCTCCAAACGTGGCATTATTGCCCAGTGCAATATGTACTGTGCCTGCAACCTTTTCATCTTCAAGAACAATGCCCCTGAGAATTGCAGCTGGATTTATCCCAATACCAAGTTCTGCAATATTGCGTGCAGAAGGTCCGACAGAATCCACAAGTGTGCACAGTTTATCACCTGCTTTTCCGGTGATGGCAACAGCCCTTCGCCCTTCAACCCGGATTGTTATTGGATCATCCAGTATTCCAATCCCACCCATTGCTCCATCTATCACTACTACACCTTCTGCATCTGCAGGGGCTACATATACTTCTCCGGCAGGCAGATTTGTCATAGAGCCGGGCTTATGGCAGATTCCGTTATCGATCATCCAGGTACATCCTTTAACATTGAACTTAATATCTGTTCCAAGATCTGACGTTACTCTGATAGTTACTGCGTTTTCCAGTTTACTGTACAGAAGCTTTGCATAATCACTGATCTGCTGGTAATTGGCTGTAAGACCGCCTGAGATCATCATATCAGCAGTAATTCCCGGCATTGTTGCAATTCTTGCTCCCTTTCTGCAGGAGCGAATACGGGCATCTGTATGTGTGAGGGATCTGGAAGTAGGAGCTATTACAATGTCGCAATGTTCCATGGCGCAGGCAACCGGGTCAGGTGGCTCCTGTCCGTCATATTTTCTGGGATTCATTTTCATGAGAAGCACTTCACACCCTATCTCAGAAGCACTGGAAAAAAGTGCTTTTGAAATTCTTTCATCGGTATCTGTGTCCGTGATGATAAGAAGTGATTCACCGGGCTGTGCATTCATGCAGGTCTTAAGTATTTTATCGGCAGTTATCTTCATGTTATGTGTCATATCACCAATCTCCTGTTCTTGCTTTTTCCAGAGGTAGGGCAAGTGGCTCGTCTCCTCCATGCCAGCTAAGGCGGGGCCGCATCCTGACCACATGCGTTGTCTCAGAGGTATCATCCACAATCAATCCAACTCCCCTGCTCTGTCCAAGTTTTTTTATTGAATCGCTAAAACCTTCCTTCATATAAGTGGGTCTTGTGGATTCCAGTGCCTTTATATCATCACCTGCAGTCAGTCTGTGGCAGATTACTAGATCTGATTGTGAGATTACATCCGGATCAATTGCAGATGGTCTCTGAGTTGCAAATACAATGGAAAGACCAGGCTGGCGACCCTGACGTAGCCATTCGTTTATGAGAACATCTGAAGCAAGGGTTCTGCTATCGGCAGGTATAAACAGGTGTGCTTCATCTATAAACATCCAGACCATGGGAATTCCTGATATATCCTCTGTAATCTCATTCATCATCCTTTTTTCATGCATTCTCCTTGCATCCAGTCTTCTCTGATATATCTCCAGACCTATTATTCTGACAATTGCAGCTCTTGCACTGTTATTTTTCACTGTGCTCACATCAATTACAGAGACTCCTTCATTTTTTACCAGTTCAGATATATCCGTTCCTTTTCTGCTGAAAATGCCCCATGAGATTGCACTGATCATATAATTCTCTGCAGCATCTCTGGCATTACTGGTACAGCGTTTATCCTGGTGGATATTTTCTATTATCTCTTCGATTGAGAAGTCATGTTCGCTCTTGTGAAGATCGTGTACTACTCTTATTAGAAGAGTTCCTGCAGGTGATGTTTCATCTATACCGAACAATTTGCACCACTGGTAACCATCCATATGTGAGGTCCGGATAGAGAACGAAGCTACATCTATGTTTCTCTGTCTGTATTCCCCCACCTTATCCTGTGGAACAAAGACCGTGACATCGAATTTATCTGGTTCGAGACCCCAATCGGATAAATTTTGATTCTGAGCTGTATTTTTCTTTCCCAGGGTCCAGAATATGCCCATTGTATCTATTACAACAGAGGCAATATTCTGCCTGATGCTTTCTGGCAGCCGCTCGATCTCCTCAATAAGGATTCCCATGGTATATGATTTGCCGTATCCTCTCTTGCCACATATTAGTAATGCATGCGGCCTAAGAGCATCCAGAGCTACTCTGGCACCTGATGATCTGTCAATTGCCAGGTATCTACCAATCTGGAGTATACCTGTTTTGCTCTGGCTATCTCTTCCCAGAACATACTGATGTCTGGAAACTCCCTGATCAAAATAATTTGTAACAGTTGGCATGATATCTGAACTGCTCGGTACATATATATGTGTTTATATTTGTTTATTAATGCTGCTTCAGATCAACGTACCACTCATGGAAAAATAATGATGTCCGATGCAAGAAATACTTACATAGATCGTGAAAGGCAGATATTTTTACTGTCAACTGGCACGTTCTGCATATTTCTGGCACTGCTGTCTCTGATCCCGCTTCTTCCAATGATCTCAGATGAGCTGGCAATCTCGCGCTCAGAACTGGGTTGGGTAGCCGGTGTATTCATGATATGTATGGCACTGTTCCAGATACCCTTTGGCCTGCTGTCGGATAGGTTTGGAAGAAGGCCCATGATTATTTCCGGAATGCTGATATTTACAGCAGGTGTCTTCATGCTGGGTATTTCTTCCACGTTTGTATCCCTGCTGGCAGCCAGAGCTATATCTGGTATAGGGGCTGCTATATTCTTCACCACTTCTTTTACCATGGTAGGGGATCTTTACAGGTTGCGGGAAAGGGGACATGCCATGGGAATCCTGGCAATTGCAACGGGTTTTGGAACTGTGCTGGGATATTCCATGGGCGGGCTTCTGGGAGACCTTTATGGTTGGAGGTTTGTATTTATCTGGTTTTCTGCACTGACATTACTGGTGGCAATATCCTTTCTTTTACTCAAGGAGACCGGATACTGTACTGAAGGTGGTTACTGTTACAGGGATATGATCTATCTGTCATTTGATGTTTTCAGGATTAAGAGTGTAGTACTGGTAACCCTGATTGCCATGATGTGCAATATGGCATCAATCGGATCATCATACGTGCTCCCGTTCTATGCCCAGGATGCAGGGATGTCGGTGGCTGTAACAGGTCTGATATTCATTCCGTTTGCCATTGTAAGTTCAGCAGGTGCTTCAGCATGTGGCAAATGCTCTGATATAGTGGGCAGAAGACGTCCACTTATAGTGGTAACTACCATTGCAGGTCTGGCACTTGTGATATTTTCATGGCTGCCTGTAAACGCACCTGCCATGGCAGTCAATTTTGCACTGGTAGGACTGTGCTTTGGTCCGGTTGTTACTCTCACCTCTACTATACTGGTGGATCATGTGGTCAGGGAGGACTCTCATATTCTTGGTACTTCTATGGGTACATTCAATATGATACGCTGGATGGGTGCGGCATTTGGCCCGGTGGCTGGTGGAATAATGCTGGAGGTCTATGGCCCTGAATTATCTTTCATGGTCTTTGGCCTGCTGATACTTATCTCAGCGGTTCTTTCAATCATGATCTATGAAGAATGGATGGACAATGAATGAACTTATCTATTTTCAATATTTAGAATACCACGGCCTGCGAGCACTCCGGTTGCTGCGGCATTGACAATATCTCTCGAAAGCCCTGCACCATCACCTGCCGCAAAAAGGTTTCTGATATCTGTTTGCATATTCCTGTCTACATGTATCTTCATTGAATAGAATTTGACCTCAGGGGCATAAAGAAGAGTGGAGTCTGAGGCAACGCCAGGGATGATTCTATCCAGAATTTCCAGACCTTCAATAATGTCCATCACTATTCTGTGGGGCATTGCCATGGAAATATCTCCAGGTGTAACCTCCTTTAGTGTATTGATCACAGAATTTCTTTCAAGTCTGCTGGAGGTTGACCTTCTACCCCTTCTCAGGTCTCCCATTCGCTGGAGTACCGGCTTACCGCCTCCAATGGTTGTTGCAAGCTTTGCAACAGAACGGGCATATTTGATCGTATTTTCGATTGGTTCTGTTAACTCCACATGAACCAGGAAGGCAAAATTTGTATTTTCAGACATCCTGCTGTGCAGTGAATGACCGTTTGTAGCGATAAAGCCTTCATATTCCTCCTTTACAACAAAACCATGGTCGTTTGTACAGAAAGTTCTTACAAAATCATCATATTTTCTGGTCTGGATATGGAATTTCGGGTCTCTGTTAATTTTTGTAACAGGGTCCATGATAATTGCAGGAACTTCCACCCTGACCCCAATGTCAATCCCTGCATACCTGGCTTTTATGGAATGCCTGTCAACCAGCTGGTTAACCCAGTCCCCACCGATTCTTCCTGGTGCCAGGAGAGTATATTTTACATTGATACAATCTCCTCCGGACAGAACAATTCCTTTGCAGATACTGTTCTCGATTATAAGGTCATCCACCCTTGTATTTAATAGAAAATCAACTCCCTGTTCATCCAGTCTGTTCTTGAATCTTGTAATAACTTCAGGAGCATTGTCTGAACCTATATGACGCTGTCTGATCTCAATGAACCTGGCACCCACCGATGCAGCCCTTCTTTTAAGGTCCTCTATGTCGCTCTCGGCTGGAGAATAGAGCTTTTCAGTAGCACCGCATTCAAGAAAAATCCGGTCCACATATTCTACCAGATCCCAGGAGGTTCTGTGATCTCCTGTATACTCTGTCAGGTTACCTCCAATATCTGGTCGCAGGTTAAGTGTTCCGTCAGAATAGGTGCCTGCACCTCCAACACCACACATGATATCACAGGGAGTGCAGTGGGTGCAGTGCTGGATGGAGTCAATCGGACATTCCCTTTTATCGATATTTTCTCCCATATCCACAACCAGAACATTCATACCACTGGATGACATCTCATTTGCAGCAAACATTCCTGCAGGTCCTGCGCCAATCACAACAGCATCATACTGTGATTCTCTGATAGTTGATCTGTCAACATCCATGATGTATCCGACCATTTCCGGCTGATGGTGTGGGTATTATGAAATCCGCTTCTTTTTCAGGATATGATCCTGTCCAGCTGGTTAAGTCTCTGGCCCAGTTTTATTTCCTGGGCAATTCTCCTACCGGTTGAAAGATTTTCTTCAATCAGGTCCGAATAGGGGGAGCCTGACATGTAGATATTTGTACCTGCAACAATACGTGCAGAAATTTCGAACACTTTTATCTCAAGTTTGTCTGTAAAAACGGTTTCCAGGCAGAAAGGTCCGATCATGCCTCCAAACATTTTGATGGATTGCTCCACCACCTTTTCACCTATACTGAATACCAGTGGAAGCAGGGATTCTCTTGCAATAAGTGGAACATTGCCTGTTACAACATACGTTGGCTGTATACCAGCTTCAGTTAGCTCTTTTGGAGAACCCAGCCTGAATATTTCATCTGCATTGGATTCTACCCTGCGGTCCATGCTCAGCATCTCAAGTGTTCCTTCACTCAGAGAATATCCTTCATTTCTGAGGGGAGAGTAGAAATAGTGGAGATAGTATCGTGTACCTATAATAAATTCCTGTATTGTATATTTCTGATGGGGTTCTATGTATCTCTCAAATTCTTCATAACTCTTTGCAACAAAGAATCCACGTCCACCCCTTGCACCATGATACTTGACCATTACAGGTCCATTGATATCCCTTGGATCCTCGATCTTTCGAGGCATATGAATGCCTGCACCTTCAAGCCATTCTCTTTCCTTATCCCTGTCAGATTCCCAGTTGAGAACATTCCGGTTACCGAATGTAGGCACTGCAAGATCGGTAAACTTATCACTTCCCATATACTCAACAAATGAACCATGAGGCACAATAATTGCATTCTTTTCTCTGAGTTTATCTGCAATGTCCGGTATCTGCTGGTAGCTATCAACTATAATATATTCATCAGGTTTTGCCTTGGGGAAAGCATCATAGAACCTAGGAGGCTCTCCTACACAAATCCCGATAGTTCTGAATCCCTCCTTTCTGGCACCATCGAATATCTGAAGACTGGAATGTGAACAGACAGTCGCAATGGAAATTTTTTTCTGATCATAACTTTGCAGTATATCCAGGATTTGCTTTTTTTCTATCATAATTAAGCCCCAAAAATTTACATTACATTGTATTATCTCATATTTAAGTTTAGGGGATGAATTCACATAATTTTTGTTTCTGGAGCATATAAAGCAGCAAAGGTTCAGATCAAATTGAACTATACAGAAATGTTATCAACTACAGATTCATATTATCTGTTGTTATGGATAATAATGATGAGCGTGCACCCCAGAATCTAGATAAAGTGATTGTTCTGCCTCTTGGGGATAGTTCCAGAAGGATAGCTCAGGCCCTATCCAATGATAAAGCACTAAAAATACTGGAACTGCTTGCAGAAAAACCAATGTCTGCAACTTCAATTGCCAGTAATCTGGATCTGCCCCTGACAACGGTCAAATACAATCTTGATACCCTTATAGAAACTGATCTAATAAGGGTAAAGGAAACTAAATGGAGTCAGAAGGGCAGACAGATAAAAATATACGAACCTGTTCAGAAGCTGATAGTGGTTGCACCAGGCTCCAGAGATGTTGAATCCTCATCGATTAGAGGTATTTTACAGAAATACCTGGGACTGGCGATGGGTGCAGGAATTGTTGCAGGTGGTATTGAGTATATCTCAAGGACTCTTACTGGAAATGATACACTCCGGTCTGCTGAATATGGAATAATGGATACTGCTATGGAAGAGACAAATGACATGATCTTTGAACCTGTAGGGGGATTTTTGCCATTTGATATCGGGTATTCACCGGGCATATGGTTCTTTCTGGGATGTGTCTTTGTTATATTTGCCATGCTGATGTGGGAAATGTATTATAGGAAAAAATAAATATGTGCTTTCAGGGAAGCATATGAGAATTGCACTAAAACTTGCGTATATAGGCAGCGATTACCATGGGTCTCAGGTACAGCCTGATGTAGATACGGTAGAAGGGCAACTTTTCAGGGCTTTAGAAAACCTTGGAATTATCTCTGATCCCCACTCGGCAAACTATGCAAGTGCCGGAAGAACTGATGCCAGCGTGCATGCAGCGGGTCAGGTTGTTGCCTTTGATACTGAAGCCCCCAATCTTGCAATCCCCAGGGTGATTAACTCAAAACTCCCGGAGTCTATATGGGCCTGGGCGCATGCAGAAGTTCCGGATGACTTTGACCCTCGAAGAAATGCAAAAACTCGAAGTTATCGATATATCATGAGCGGAGAGAATATTGATATATCCAAAATCAGGGCTGCATCCAGATACTTCACAGGAACACATGATTTCCTCAATTTCTGTACAAATGATGGAGATCGAAATACTGTAAGGACTGTAAACAGAATAGACATTCGGATAAGTGGTCCTCTGGTAAAGATCGATATTGATGCAGATGGATTTCTATGGAACATGGTACGCAAGATAGTGACAGCTCTCAGGATGGTTGGCAGTGGGGTCAGGGATATTGAATGGGTCAAACAGATGCTGGACCCTGCTACCTATGAAGAGGGTATTGAACCTGCAAAGGCATATGGTCTCACACTGATGAATGTTGATTATCCAATGCCTATTGAATGGTGCATTGATAGCTACTCTTTAAGAAGGGCCCATGAAAATATTCAGGAAAAACAGGTATATTACCGTATAATGTCAGAGGTTTTTGACCATCTTGTGCCATGGCCGATGGAATGAGTGTCAGGGCTCATTTTTTATTTTTCAAGCACAAGTATAGTACGTGTGAGACTGCGGTGAACGTACTGATTATGTTTTTCACAAATTTTAAATCCTGCTTTTATTGAATGTTCATCGATCTGCTTTTCAGAAACTATAACTGCAAGTGATCCTGGCCTGAGGATTCTGTACATTTCTTTCATTGATTCGGAGTACAGGTTGTTGAGAGATCTGGCATGTATCAACGCAGAACGTCCGTAGGGAGGATCTGTTACTATGGCATCCATACATTCATCAGCCAGGGGAATCCGGGTTGCGTCTCCTGTCATAAGTGAATGATCAAGACTGTAGTAATCCAGGTTCATTCTGGCACCTGAAATTATCTTGGACTGGGCATCCATACCAATTACATGCGATTTGATCATGGCTGCTTCCACAAGTATTCCGCCGGTACCGCAGAAAGGGTCCAGTATATTTTTACCGGGTAAGATTCCCGATATATTGATCAATGCTCTGGCAGTTCTGGGCATCAGTACTCCCGGGTAGAAGAAAGGTTTTTTGTGCGGTGCTCTCTTTTCATAGGCACTGCGGTCAATGGAGGCAACAACAGATCCAAAAATACATTTGTTCGAGATAAGGAGTCTGAACATGACATCTGGCTTTTTTAGGTTTGCTCTGTATCCTTTTCTGTAAATTGTGCCACCAACTTTTTTTTCCAGGTATTCTCCGTGTAGCCTGGCGTGGGTCCGGATCTTTCTGGCCCTGACAGCATAGGTCATATCACTGCTGATATGTTGATGTATATCAGCCTCTGCTGCCATTTTTATGATCTCATTAACATCATTTGCGCATATTCCGATCACTTTCAATATGTGATGGGACATTGCCAGCCTACCGGATACAGATACAAGTGCTGCCTCGATTGTATCACTGTTGCCTCTGATGTCAACTAAAAGACACTGGTCAAAACAGTGTGTCTGTTCATAATCCAGATTCTCAAGAGAAAGGCAGGCCAGGACCTCTGAACGAGGTATTGTTGGGTGCTCTCCAGATAGTTCGAATGCGTATAACATATAGGTTCAGATCCAAAACATATCATTTTTCATCTTTTTCAGATCATCTTATCCAGTGCCTGTCTGACTGTCATTTTCTCTGTAATTCCAAGATTTTTTGCACTGGTGGTAAGGTTTGCAATATTTGAGTCAAGCATCTCCTCAAAGGAACTGACTCCTCTGACAACAGCAGCAGCATCACCTAGCTTTTCTGCAGTTTCAATGTCAAGGTATCCACACATTACAAATCCCAGTCTGGCCTTGATGAGTATCAGGGGTGCTTTCTCCATTTCCATTCTCAGACCAATCACAGATCCTTTTTCCAGTTCGATCAGCTCAACAATCATTCTTATCTTTTCCTTATTGCTTGTTCACAGAGACGGTACATATATTTTTAAAAAACGTATCTATAATGTCTACCGGTTTTTGAATCTTTATATCGTCTTCCAGCGTGTCTGAATTACTCTCAGAATTTATATGGGTAGAATTATAATGCACTGTTATCTGACCCTTATTCCCAAATTCACCTGTTATATAGGTGATTCTATTTATTCTGGTGATGGTTTTATTTTCCACTCCATTAACTGCTGTCACTTCAATGGTTTCGGGCATGGTTATGCTGACCTTTGTGCCTGGTATACCTGAAAAACTCATGTCACTACCCATTTTATAGAAAAAATCTCTGAATTCATATTCAACAATATATAAGTTCCTTACTGCTGATGGCTGGCTAACTCTTCCTATGAGTTCATGGGAGAGTTCTGCATCAACATTTACAGGATATATGCCATCATATGATTTATTGATCTGTACATTCATATCCTGCATGATATTATCATGAAGTCTCTGGCGCATTACCTTATCTGCCTTATGCAGTTCCCACGCACTTACAAAACCATCTCTATTACCAATATTTGCATCTATGTATTGTTTTATAAGATATGATCTATCTTCTTCATACATTTCAATATATTTCCAGCTAAGGCCCCTATTTTCAATATCTATTCTGCTTTCCAGAGTGAATGCATCATCTGCTGTGGTAATGGAAATAGGTACTGTAAGTATCAGAACTATAAAGCACAGTAATTTCAATATAATAGTAGCTGTATGTTTCATGATTTTCTAAAACTGGACAGTCCGTTTAGAAACTTATCTGGTTATGATTTCACATCCGTCATCCGTTACAATTACTGTATGTTCTGCCTGTGATACAAGACCCCCCTCAACCTCCTTTAGTACAGGATAAGATCTTATTATATTGTTTCTCATCAGTTGTGTGAGTGCAAATTCAAGACGATCGGATGTAAGCCATCTTTTGGCAAAGGGGAGGGTCCTGTAGGGTTCGATTTCCTTTAATACTTTTCTTGCAGCCGGAAGGCGTACAGGCTTTTTTTCAATCAGACTGTATATCTCTGACCATGAACCATCTGCAACCCGGCCTGCCCCGTCTGTGGCAAACGGTTCAATTGCAATAACATCGCCTGAATGGAGTGTTATTCCTTTATTGATGCGGCGATTTGGTATACTTGGCGGTGCATGGGTGATGTAGGGTGCAAGCCCATGCCCGGTAAGGTTTGCTACAGGCTTTAGACCATAAGCAGTAATCGCATCTTCAATAGCACCTGCGATATCTGCTGTACTAATTCCATCCCTTATACAATCGATTCCAGCGTATAGGGCATCCTCAGAGGCCTTTACCAGATCACTGTTGCCTGTAAAATCAACAGTTACAGCAGAATCTGCAATATACCCGTCAATATGTACTCCCATATCAATCTTGATCATGTCCTTTCCAAACACCGATTCATCATTTTTGCGGGGAGTGGCGTGTGCTGCTTCATCATTTGCTGATATATTGCATGGAAATGCAGGCTTTGCTCCCAGTTCAATAGTTTTCTGTTCAACAAATTCTGCAATTTCCAGAACGCTCCCTCCGACTTTTACTCTGTCAACTGCCTGACTTCTTACCTTTGAGAGTATCTTTCCTGCTTCAATATATTTCTCAAAGATCTCCTCAATTTCCTGAAGCTTATCCGACATCATTTACCTCTTATTTAGTCTGATTATAGAGTATTTTTAGCATGACTACTGTTATAATACTAATCTCTTTTCAAAATCTGTTAGATTCTCATATCCTTTAGATGTCACAACTACAATATCTTCAATCCTTACTCCTCCGGTATGGGGATAATACAGACCTGGCTCAATAGTAATTACATTGCCTTCCTCTAATTTTCCTTCTCCCTCACCAACCATTGGCCATTCGTGGACATCCAGGCCAACCCCGTGACCTGTTGAGTGTATGAATCCAGATTTTGAACCGCTAAGATATGTATCAAAGCCCCTCTCTTCAAATATTTCACATACCCGTGAGTGTATATCCCTGCAAAGGGCACCCGGCCTGATCATTTCAAGTGCTGCCTGCTGTGCAGCAATGACTGCATCATACATTTCTGTAAGGCTTCCTGAAGGCTCTCCTTTAAGTACGGTCCTGCACATATCCGCATAGTACATGGTTTTCTTGCTTTGAGGGAATATATCAATTACAATAGGCTGTCCTGCCAGCAGTGCACCTTCGCCCATGTGATGGGGGATAGCTGAATGTTTTCCACAGGATACGATGGTTCCCATTGAGTGGCACCCGGAGTCCAGTAGCCTGTGTTCAATAGCAGCCCTGACATGATCTGATGTGAGTTCAGATCCCTCATAATGCAGGATGCCGTCTATTTCCTCTGAAGCTTTGATAAGATCAATAGCACATCTCATGCCTTCCTCTCCTGCTTTCTGAACCATTCTGATCTTTTCTATCTCATCTGTATTTTTCACAGCCCTCATATCCCTGAAGGGACTCTTTACCGGCTGAACCGAGAAACCCACCTCTTTTAGATACTGGGCGATGTAGAGGGGAAAGTTTCTGGGAGCAGATATTCTTCTAACTCCAAGGTCCTGAAGCATATCTGCCAGACAGTCACAGTAAGCAATGAAGGCATCTGGCTTTTCTTTAATTTTTGTTCTGTATCCATATTCTGAAGTTGTACGTATATCAGAGACTCTTGATTCAACCTCTGCGCGCCCCTTTTCCATTTCAGATAGGAATAGGATTTCATCTTCGTCCTTTGTCTGGAGGTATGTGAAGGGATCAGAGGCAGAAAACTGTGACACATAGTACATATCAGCATTGTTCGAATCTGAGACCATCAGGAACACATCTGTACTATTTGCATCCAGGTATCCTGTAATATCTTTGTCATTTACTGTTTTGCTCATAGGGTCAGATTATGAATTAATAGTACATAAGTTCTACACAGTTTATTGTCTCTGTAACTTTACTACAAAAAAGACCGTTTCTATCTGATCGAATACGGGATCTACTGTATTAAATAAAAGAGCCCGTTGATTACGTTTTCAGGTACATAGTTTCAATAATTATTTATATCATTGTTGTGTAGTTAATTCTGTTCACACAGAATCTGTCCAACAGGGCATAGATGTGTGCAACATGGTGGCAGTAATCAGGTCCACAGATGCTATGGGAGTAAAATCCAGAAAACCCTGTAAGGTTTTTAGCAACTGATGGATCTGATTCATCAGCAGTACAGCTTAAGGAGTGTAATGGGGAATACGGGGGTTAAGCTGTATGAAATATCTGCCACCAATATTACTTTTATATATGAGGTAATGTACTGATTTATTTCCATCCTGATTGCTCATCCTGTGAGTACTTACATCAATTCTGGATGAATTGTGGTGATTTGATTGTGTGGAGATAGTTATGAATAATGATGATTCGTTATCAATAGCAGTACCAATTACCGTATCTCTTCTGGGGATCGCTTTTATTCTGCATTTTATGGCAGAACCTTATTATTTTACCGGCAGTCCTCCTACTGGATTCAGTACAGGGACACTGGGTATTTTGATAGTTGTCATAGGTGTTCTATTAAGCTCTAAATGCAAAAAATAAAAATAGTATGTTTTGCTGGATTGTATCAGATCATAACTTGAAAAATCCTGATTACAAAAAAAGTATATTTATCATTTCTGATACCTCCTGTTCTAAGGAGGTATCTGTGAAATGAACTGCTGGAATTACGTTCGGACCGGGATTTGAACCCGAGTCGGAGCCTCGACAGGGCTCCATGATAGGCCACTACACTATCCGAACATTTGATGTGAGCACACTCTAATAGAACTTTCTATATTTAAAGCTTTTGCAGGTGAGAATTGATCCCGCCTCCCAGACTCGAACCGGGGACATCGCGGTGCCTGCGCGGTATGTGCGACCAGGTCGCAGAAACCATACTACAGCCGCGCACTCTACCACTGAGTTAAGGCGGGACAGCGTATAACACTGTATTCAACTTTTCACCGATGCAAATTGACGCATCACTCAGATATGCACTATAATACTTATCCTTTTCGCCGGGTAAGTTATACAGTACAGATCTGGAATGATACTGGTTATTTGCATTCAGTGATGATGTTTAGAAAGTGTTGATTTTGCCGTTGATCAGCATCTCTATTACTCTGTCTGCGCTGGCAAGCCAGTCATCAGTTATACCTTCTGCTTCTGAAAGGATACTGTCAAGCCTGGCTCCTTCTTCCGGGATTATTTGAACGCTTGCAATAAATGGCTGATCTATGGGTTTTCCGATCTGGGAGAGCAGTCTGACATAGGCTTCATCTACTTCAGGTATTGTTTTGGAAATGTCCTGTGCAACCTGGGTTGCCAGCAGATTATAGATCTTGCCGATATGATTTATTGGATTCTTTCCACTGGTGGCTTCCATGCTCATGGGCCTGCCTGGTGTAATGAGTCCATTGCAGCGGTTGCCCCTTCCAACAGATCCGTCATCTCCCATCTCGGCAGAAGTGCCGGTAACTGTGAGGAATACTGACTCTTTTTCGATTTGATCCGCGGTGTTTACATATATATTTACGTTCCTTTCAGTATGTTCTGCTGCAAGGCCTGCCACGTAATCTTCTACTTCTTCTTTAATATTTATATAATGATCAAGGTCATCAACATATCTTCCAATTGTTGCACACCCGATGGTCAGTGATATATCATCCTGTTCACGCAGTCCCATGACCTTGATATCTTCTCCAATACCTGGTATCTTTTTCTTAAGGTCGGTATTGAGCATTCTTTCTGTATTGTACGCAATACTTTCAAGTTCTGAGAATGGTGCATGTCCGATACCAAACGATGTATCATTTGCAACAGGCATTTTATTGCGACTGAAAACATCCCTTAGATCAGATGAACCTGTCCCAAATCTGCAGTCTATGATCATATCCCTTTCAAGATTGATATTTGCAAAATTTTCCCTTATGTACTGACGGGCAGCTTCAATAGCAATCGCATCTGCTGCAAATTCTTCTCCATCAAATTCGGTGGTGGCTCTTCCTACAAGGAGTGTGTATATTGGCTTTATGACCTCCCCACCACCATACTCAGGATGGGACTTTCCTGCAACGATCTGTGTTTCATCGGTATTGTGATGGAGTACAGTGCCGCACTTTTTGATGTACTCTCTGCACAATGCGCGGCTGACAGCTTCTGCCAGTCCGTCAGCAATGCTGTCTGGATGTCCTACTCCTTTTCTTTCAACAATTTCCACTTTCTGATCTTCAACAGGAGTCTGCATGAGCTGTTCAACTTTGATATTTCTCATTATCCATACCTTCTTTTTTGCTAACTCATAAGCTAGATGTTTAAATGAAATCTGATGATTTGCAGATATATTTGTAGATTTATATTTATATAAAACAGTTGTTATTCACTATGATAAACATTTCAACCATATATTTAATCTGCAGATGACATCAGACCAAACCTGGCTCTATTAATTTATCAATGGTGAAATCTATATGTAATAAATATAGTGTTAGAGAATGTCCACAGAAATTTAATTTTTTAAGAGGAATACCATAGATGATACGTATTGCAATTCCAAATAAAGGAAGGCTTCATGATCCGGCGTTAGCACTTTTCAGGGAGGCAGGACTTCCCGTTCTGGAGGGCGGGACCAGAAAACTATTTGCCAGAACCAGTGATCCTGAAATCTCTGTTCTCTTTGCCAGAGCTGCAGATATCCCGGAATATGTTCAGGACGGTGCAGCAGATGTGGGTATTACAGGCCTTGACCTGATATCAGAGACCGGTGCATCGGTGGAGCTCATGCTTGATCTTAATTTCGGACACGCTGACCTCGTACTGGCAGTTCCTGATGATATCGATGCAGCATCTGCATATGATCTTGAGGGCATGAGGGTTGCGACCGAATTTCCAGAGATAACTCGAAAATATTTTGAAAAAAAAGGTATCAGGGTTGATATTATCAATGTAAGCGGTGCCTGTGAAATCACACCCCACGTAGGTATAGCTGATGCAATTGTTGATATTTCCAGTTCAGGCACAACACTTATAATGAACCATCTCAGAGCCATAGATACTGTTTTTTCTTCATCGGTATATCTGATATCCAATCATGAAAGCCTGATAAAAAAAGATAAGATCTACCACATAAAAACGGCACTTGAAAGTGTTCTTCGTGCCAAGGGCAAGAGGTATCTTATGATGAATGTGCCGGCTGATTCACTCAAAAAGGTCAAAGATGTCCTACCTGGTCTTGCAGGGCCTACAGTAATGAAGGTTGAATCCGATGAAACCATTCTTGCAGTACATGCAGTTATCAGCTCGGATTCGATCTTTGCAACTGTCAACAGCCTGAAGGAAGTGGGTGCAACTGATATTCTTGTGGTCCCAATTGAAAGAATGATGCCATGAGGTGTGACAATGGTCTTTGAGGTAATTCCTGCAGTAGATATGAGAAATGGAAAATGTGTTCAGCTGGTTCAGGGAGTTCCTGGAAGTGAAATGATCTCCCTTGATGATCCTGGTGAGGTTGCATCAGGATGGGTTGAACAGGGTGCAGCCACACTTCATCTGATAGATCTTGATGGAGCAATCGAAGGTGTGAGAAAGAATGCACCGATTATAGAGAAGATAATTCATGATCTACATCCTGCTGGTGTCAGTGTTCAGGTTGGAGGTGGTATCAGGTCATTTGAAGATGCCGGAAAACTGCTGGACCTTGGAACTGATAGAATTATTCTGAGCACAGCAGCTCTCAACGATCCTCAGCTTGTAAAGAGACTTGCAGAAGAGTATGGTGGAGAACGTGTAATGGTTGCCCTTGACGCAAAGGACGGGAAAGTTTCCATTGAAGGATGGAAGAAACAGTCCGAACATACCCCTGTTGAACTTGGAGTCAAGTTTGAGTCACTTGGTGCCGGAAGTTTGCTGTTTACAAATATTGATAGTGAAGGCCTGATGAAAGGTATAGATGTTCAGCCAACAGCTGAGCTTGTAAGCTCTGTAAATATCCCGGTAGTTGCTTCAGGAGGGGTTACCACAGTTGAAGATATAATCTCCCTCAGCAAGGTAGGTGCATCAGGTGTGGTTGTTGGCAGTGCACTCTATACCGGAAAATTTACTTTTCAGGACGCACTGGAAGCCATAAAACAAAACCCTTAATACATTCAAAATTCACAGATGGTAGTACTATGAGATCTGCTAAATTATCCCGCAAAACAGGTGAAACCAGTGTCCATGTAGAACTTCTGCTGGATGGAACCGGTTCATCGAAAATCAAGACTGGTATAGGTTTCTTTGATCATATGCTGACATCCTTTGCAAAGCATTCAGGCTTTGATCTTTATATTGATGCAACCGGTGACCTTGAGGTGGATGAACACCATCTGGTAGAGGATACGGGTATTGTGCTGGGTCAGGCTATACTCAAAGCCCTTGGTGATAAAGCTGGAATTGCGAGGTTTGGTGAGGCGCGGGTGCCAATGGATGAATCGCTTTCAGAGGTTGCCCTGGACCTTGGGGGTCGAAGCTACCTGGTGATGAATGTACCTTTCAGGTCTGGAAAAGTTGGTGATTTCAATACTCAGATGGTGGAACATTTCTTTGAATCCATTGCAGAACATGGAAAGATAAATCTTCATGCATCTGTTTATGGGAAAAATGATCATCATATGATTGAATCACTGTTCAAAGCGTTTGCATGTGCCATGCACAGGGCAGTCAGGATCGAAGGTAAAGGTATCCGCAGTACAAAAGGAGTCCTATAAGGTCATTTTTCATTTTGCTGTGTTCAGCTGTCATGGAATTTATTTCTGAGCTTCTCATAAAATATTTTCTGGTTACCTTCAGTTCTTCTTGCCAATCTTTCTACAATAAGTTCAGGCGTGCTTCTTGCAATATAATTGTATCTGGGGTTCCTGTCAACTACCAGGTTCAGTTCAGCATCAAGGCCCTCTGCCTCAATACCATCCACTCTGATATTGCATTCAGTGTTTTCCATGATCAGCTCCGGAAGATGGGATACAAATATTGCTGCACTGTTCTGTTTTTCTGCAAGCATTTCAAGTATTCCTGCAATGATCCTTGCTGAAGCTCCGGGTTCTGTGATCGATTCCAGTTCATCAACCAGTACGATCTTATCTGTAGGATCTGCCACTGATGAGAATTCTACAAGTGTGGATTCAAATGCACCAGCATCAAGTGTTCCTTTAGATTTTGCAAAGTAATACATTTTCTCACAGGGTCCTATTTCCATATCAAGGCAGGGAACAGGAAGTCCCATATGTGCTAGTACTGTACACTGGGCAATGAGGTCCAGAAGAGACGTTTTCCCCCCTGAATTTACACCACTGAGTATTACCACACTTTCGGAATTGTCTTCAGGACTAAATGATGTATCTCCAACTGAGTAATCGATAGGTGTAATCTCTGTATTGCTGGAACTGAGAAAAAGATTCCTTGCACCTCTGAACCCGATTCCCGTATTTTCTATAAGTACCGGCATTGAAAGGTCATATTCACAGGAAAAATGGCCAATTGCAAAACCTACCTGGAAGTCCAGTACTTCCTTAACCATACTGCGAACCGGTATGATATACTGGTGCAGGTCCCTTGCAACCTTGCGAATGTGTTCAATAGTTTTTCTTTCGAGCTTGTGCTCAAGCTGCTGCCTGAGTGATCGGACTGCTGATTTATCGATCTCCAATGGGTAGGTGATATGTGTGAAAAAAACCGAATCCAGAAGAATAATACTTTTCTGATCAAGTTCCAGTTCAGATGCAATCCTTTTTTTTGTATCCCTAACAACTTCCATATATGAGTGATATATTTCTCTCTCCAGCATATCCCTTATTTCAATTTCCCCGCTTATAGCGCGAACCATATCCTGACCGCTTAGCGTGAGCTTTCTATCTTCCAGTATTCTGGAGATCCTTGATGTTGCGTCCTTTACCGCATCCTGGATACACCTGTCCATATGCTCTATGCTCAGGCGCAGCCTGTCTATTTCAGGATCAATTCCCTGTCGCAAACTCCCAGTTTCATTGATGTTTAGCAGTATATGTTCTATCCTGTCAGGATCGATATCCCCGAGATGCTCAAATGTTTCATATCCTGCGTTCTTTACTGTGCGAACAACCTCAAGTGATGCGGTTATTGTATGAAGATTGTGGGCAAAGAAAGAAATGGTATTTTCAGGTATGATCTGCCATTCCTCAGCCTGCCTTAGATCGGAAATGAACTCCGGATCCACATCTGATGGAAATTCCATTTCCAGAAAACTTCTGTGGGAACAGATGATATGAGAATAGCCGGATATGGCATCAATCAGCTGGTCAGGTAATTCTACTAGCTGAACGCTGAACGAATCTGAGAACTGCTGGCGTGCATATTCAAAGTCCTGGCTGTTTGCTGTGATCAGGACTCGATCTCTTATTTTTGGTCTGGGATATTTCAGACTCAATGGCCTGACCTCTGCCAGTTTTTCCATGAATCCGGGATCAAAATTGATTTTTCGGGCAATCTCTGTATATTCAGAGGTCATTTGACGTACGGATTCTATTTCTTGCATCTGAGAGGATGGGTAGGGAAGGTAGATGTTCAGCTTTTCTCTGGCGTATTTTGAAGGTGCGAACCCTTTGATGATCTCCAGCACTTTTTCATAGATATCTCTTGCTTCACGGGTTTTGAGAAATTCTGATACTTCTTTTCCTTTACTGATGGCCCTTGCTTCATGTACCAGGGACACTGCAAATCTGTGACTTATTCCTTCAATTTCACAGATGCTGGCAATGTCGCCGTCAAGGATTGCAGTAACTGTGATTTCCTCATTTCCAAAGTGCTTTATTAGGCGCTGGGCCATTTTATCCCCAACACCAGGAATATCCTGAAGATTAATCATAATTTCACCTGAACAGGGTTACTGTCTATAAACCACTACTGTAGTTATAAATTTTCGCAATCCTCAGAAAATTCATTAAGGGTACAGTTTCCGGTTCCCTTTTGAACCCTGTATCGGTCATTTTTTGCCATAGTACTGAAATTTGCAGAGATCGCAGGCTGCATTCTGCTTGCAAGCTTGCGGTTTCTTCTTTTAGCTATATACTGGGAATCATAATAGATCTCCCACAGGTCCTCAAGCCCTTTATCTGCATTATCTCCGCTTTGAAGATCTACCAGAAATGAGGGATCAACTTCACATACCTGGGATTCAAAACCCAGCAAATTTCCATTTCCAATCCATGAAATATTTTTATCTATAACTCCTATAACAATATCCGGATTTTTTCTGGCAAGCCACTGGCAGAACATGTCGGATGTTCTGTGATCTGTGCTGACCCTAGCAATAAGAAGATTACCAAATAGCTCAGGACGGGTGAACATGCACATATGATAAAACTCCTTCTTTACCTCTTTCATGTACCTGAAATACCTTTGTCCCTGCCTGTACTGGGGTATGTATAGCATTTCTTTTCTTCCTTTACACGCCTTTAAGAGATCAACAAGTTCCAGTGGTTTGCATTTCCTGTGTCTGAGTACAGTTTCTATAAACTCAACAGGATTTTGATGCAGATTGATATCTGAGGGATCATTTCTGAAGAAAACCTGTGCTGCAAGCTATGATATGCTGCAATGGTCCCATGAAGTATCAAAAAATGATGATGAACTCTGTTTTTCAATTTCTTTTTCTGCATATTCGCTAAGCTGTGTGCTCTGGATGCATTCATCACTGAATACGATATCAATATCCGTGTACTTTTCAGTTGCAAGACAGGCGGTAAGTATTCCTCTCACATTTTGCCGAAATCTAATGATCAAGATCCGCTCCTCCAGAAATGGTCAAGCCGAGTTTGGCTTTTCCCCTGAATTATTATGTATGGCCTTGCTCTTGAAACTGCAACCCCCAGTCTTGCAAGTTCCTGCTCACTGTTGATAGTATCTGCATGGATGATCCTTTCTGCACTGACTGGTCCAATCCCTGGTACCATGAGCAGTTCATGCCGATTTGCACTGTTTATATCAACAGGATACATGTCAGGATTGGCAGCTGCAAGAAGTATTTTTGGGTCATCATCAGTTAGATTTCCGATGTCATCGAATATGGGATCAAAATCCCGTGCTTTGAGGCCATAGTCCTTGAGAAGATAGGAAGCCTGATAGAGACGTGTTTCTTTCCATCTGGGTGAGGATGGTTCCTTTTCAAGAGGAGTACCCGGAACAGGATCAAAACTCATAAAGTAAGGTCTTCTCAGACCATATCTGTTCATAAACCTGTTAACGGTCTGTATCATATTGCGATCAGACTCATTTAGAAGACCTACCACAAACTGGGTATCATTTGCGCCTATGATTCTGGTATCATTATGTTCACAACGTCTTCTGCGTACCATATCATGTATCCACCTGAGGCGCATGAGAACATCATTCTGATAATCAAAGTTTGGGCATATATGGGAATAATTGACTGAGCTGGTAGTCTCGGCGTTTATTCCGAATTTGTTTGCATACTCTGAGATGGTCTCGAGAAGATGTTTCGGGGTACCAGGCATGAGCCGCACATGTATGTATCCATTAAATCCCTGTTCTCTGAGAAGTGTTACTACCTCAAGCTGGCGATATGCGGTATTCTCAGGATCACCAATTATTCCTGAAGAAAGAAATAATCCTTCAATGGTGTTTTTTCTGTAGAATGACCAGGTAATTTTAGCAATTTCCTCAGGTGAGAGTGAAGCTCTTGCAGTATCTCTCATACTTCGGTTTGGACAGTACAGGCATTCTCCTGAACAGTGGTTTGTAAGAAGTGTTTTGTATAGCTGTATGCACCGTCCATCCGGTCCAAAGGCGTGGCATACTGCGGTCTGGTTACAGCTATCATATTTTGTTCCGGCTGATAGCAACCTGATCCTTTCCTGGAGTGTTCGATGAAAACCAGATGTATGGGTGTCACTGGTCATTGAAGACTATTTTGGACAGGATAATATAAGTCCATGATCCAGGCAGGGTGAAAGTATTATTCCTTAATAGATATCACAAGTCTTTTTTTGGTAACTGCCTCCAGTTTTTTCCAGTCTATAGTTGCATCCTTTTCAAGTACGAACTCTTCTGCGGTCTTGTCAGATAGTTTTCCATCAACTTCAAATACGTACAATCCTTCTTCTCCGTCAGATGATACTATCAGGTCTCTATCCCCCACCTTTTTTACCTCCAGAGCTGACACCATTTTAAGAGCATCCAGAAGCTTTGTACCCTTATCAATCTCAACCATCTCTGTGGGTGCAAAGGAGTCAAGTGCTGTATGTATGTTCTCTGCCCTGATCTTAAGTATATGTGATTTCCCAAATATTCTGCGTTCTACCAGATCAGCCTCTTCCAGGACCTTTACATGTTTTGCAGCAACAGGTACTGATATGTTGAGCTCTCTGGCAAGACCTGAAATATGCATCTCATTCTCACTGAGCAATTGCAGCATGTTGATCCGTGTGCTGCTTCCAATAGCTTTGAACACTTTGTTACCTTTTAGAGTCATATATGTATCTTTTAAACGCAACGATATATAAACATTGTTCCTTAATCATGATGAAGACATCTGTGACATGGGGTGGATCATTCTGCTGTAATGGTTATCGCAAGCCTTATAATTAACCTGGATAGTAATTTCTAAATACTTTTACATATATGTTCGATTGACTGCAGGCGTTGCTATGCTCTTAAAAAACAGTACTGATACTATTTCTACCACTTCTCCATCTCGATCATGCATCCGGACCAGCGAGCATGCAGTGTCTGATGTAGTGGGAACGATTCTGATGGTTACGATTACAGTAATCATGGCGTCCCTTATCAGCATGAGCGTTTTTGCAATAAATCCCCCTCCAGATGTTCCCCAGATAAATTACAATGTACAGAATAACGGATCTCTGGTAGATCTGGTTCACATGGGAGGTGAACCTGTAGAGGTATCTGATCTGAGATTTATACATGAGGGCCAGGAGATCAATATCAGCAACATATCGCAGATCAACGAAACAGGAACCTGGAGAATCGGCACGGTAATCTCCCTGGATGCAGATACCACCCGTATAGTTATTGTCCACATCCCTTCACAGGAGCTTATCAGATGAGATCCCTGAAAGATGATGATAGTGCAGTATCGGTTGTTATTGGCACAGTCCTGATTCTGGCAATACTAGTTACATTCATGGCAGGCTTTCTCAATTACTGGGTTCCGGTGTACGAAAAGCAGAATGAAATGGATCATAGCAGGGAAGTACTGGGCAGTTTTACGGATATACAGATGAAAATTGATAATATTGATCATTTTCCAGTAAGGATTCCTATAGACGTAGGTACTAACAGTATTTTCTATCTGTCCGGTACTCGAACTTATGGTGAACTGGAAGTTAATGAAAGCGATTACTGGATTACAATAACCTCTGAAAATTTCAATGGGAATGGGAACAGCAATGGCAATGTAGATAATGATTTTACTCAAATATCTAATTGGGAAAATTTAGCAGAAATGAGTCTTGATGGGAATTATATTCTAATGAATGATTTAGACGAAAACACAGATGATTATGAAGATTTTGGTGAAGATTGGACTCCTATTGATAATTTTGATGGTACTTTTGATGGCAATGGCTATACTATAACTGGGCTGACAATCACGGCAACAGGCAATGGCAATGAATTAGGCCTTTTTGGTTCTGCTAATGGCAATGCAGTAATTAAGAATGTTGAATTATTAAATATTAATATTAATTTGACTGGACAAGCTGGTAGTCAGGCTTCTAATAATAACAATATTGGTGGTCTGATAGGAACCAATTCTGGAACGATTGAGAATTCAAGTTCAAATGGTTCTATAAATATTCATGCCTCCGGCGGTGGTTCTAATAATAACAACGTCGGTGGTTTGGTCGGATTGAATACAGAAGATGGAATAGTTATTAATTCAGAATCAACTGTTAATCTTGATAATATTAATTTGGGTGGGGGTAATAATGAAATCGGTAACCCAATCGGAAATAACAAAGGTGAGATTATAGATAATGGTAACAATAACGGTAATAACGACGACCCAATTCAAGAAGAAGTTGAAATTTTCAGTGCAGGTTCCATTAGCTTAACTTCTGATTACAATTCACTGGTAAACCAAAAGTACATTTATGCACAGGGTTCAATCATATTGGAACAAGATGAAGGTGGTGTGTTATGGGAAGAACCATTACTAAGATACAATCATTCCAGCCAGACAATTTACATCCGACTTGTGGAAATTGAAGGTAATCGTGTTTCATATGGCAATTTTAAAGATAGTTTAAGAATCACCTTAATTGATAGAAAAACAAGTGCATTAAGTCCTGCAAGTGATGGTGAGATAAAAATTCAATATAAAGAGAATGATCTGTGGAATAAGGCATTTGAAGATTTCTTTAATAATATTCCAGGAAATACTTATTCACCAGGTGAAATTATCATACACTCTGAGAACTTGAATCTGATTGTAGAAAAAATAGTGATTGAAGTACAATAAACGGCTGATAGATGTATGGTCAATGAATTCGGGCTGTGTCATTGAGTATGTTTCAAAAAGCGTTTCATTTTTGAGACTAAAAAGATAGATTTAATTTTCAGCTATCTGGACTGTATTGATACTCTATTTATACCTGATAATAACCTTCTGTAGCTTTTACAGAAAACCTTAAATCCGTGTTTGTGTTTGCATATGCAGGTGATTATCATTAAAGCAAGAATAGAAACTGATAAAGGAAATATTGATCTTGAACTGTTCGAGAAGGATGCGCCAAATACAGTGGCAAATTTTGTTAAGCTTGCAGAATCTGGATTCTATGACGGGCTGACGTTCCACCGTGTTATTTCTGATTTTGTGATTCAGGGCGGGTGCCCAAAAGGTAATGGTACAGGTGGTCCGGGATATACCATCAAATGTGAGATCAATCAGAATAAACATGGTACAGGTGCCCTTTCGATGGCACATGCAGGAAAGGATACAGGTGGCAGCCAGTTCTTCATAACTCACTCTCCACAGCCGCATCTTGATGGTGTTCATACTGTATTTGGGAAGGTAATAAAGGGCATGGATGTGGTAAATCGCATACGCCCAGGCGATGTAATGAACAGAGTAACTATCACCAGGAATTGATCTGCCATCAGGGCTCAATACCCGGTCTTTTCATATTTTTTTATAGGCATTAAGTTCTCTTGCACATGATTCCAGTGTACCGGTTCCTGTTATGTCCGGCTCAGTTCCATTTTTAGTCATTGTGTCTGCTGTTTTTGGACCTATTGCAACAGTGATTATGTTTCGAAGATCATTTTCTGTAAGCCTGGAAGAGCTAAATGATTTTGAACTGGTGAATACCACTGCATCGACCTTTGAATTTGCAACAAGATCCTTTAGATCACTTCCTGCAGCTACAAGTTCATAACATATACCTTCAATCACCCTTGCTCCCAGATCCTCAAGTGACCTTATAAGTTCAGTGTTTGGGACGCCTGCCCTTGCAACACCTATGGTTTTACCCCAGGCTCTGCAATGAAGGTACTGTGAAAAATGTTCTGAGGAATATGCAGGAAGCATTTCTGTACTGAACCCATTTTCCCTGACGGAGCTGGCAGTTTCAGGACCTATACTGATGATTGTTATGCTGGTGTCCAGATGGTCGCATTCATTAAAAAAATATGTAACACCAAGTGAACTGGTAAAGATCAGATAATCTACCTGTGCCTTCTTGATCTCACCAAGCAGCCTTCTTAGAGATGATGGATCATCCGGTTTCTTTGAGCGGATTGTTGGTGTAAGGTATGCAGTATGTCCATATTCTGCAAATAAGCGGACAGTACCTTTGTCTTTTTCTTTAAGTTTTGTGACTGCAACTTTCATTCTCGCATGTATCCCTCTGCCAGGTCAATATTGACCTTCACAACAGCTTTGTTTGTATTGATATATGGGTATCCGTCGTATATCTCAGGGAGGCTGTCAGCGGACTTTTGATCTGTAATCACAACTCCCGCAGGTACATATCTTCCATCAGGGATGCTTACTCCAATGACTCCGGATTTTGGTTCAAGCACACAGCCCTTACCAACCCTTGCATTGAATACAAGGGATTGCATTGCAATGAAGGTATCATCTCCTATATAGGCAGGACCATGTACCTGTGACTGGTGGGCCAGAGATACTCTTTTTCCAACATAGACTGCATATTTATTGCCTTCATATTCTACAAGTCTTTCTTCAATAGGATTGCCCTGCTGGTCTGCAGCTTCAAGGGCATGTATGACCACCCCATCCTGCACATTGCTCATCTCATCTATAAGGAATGGTGTTCCTTCATCTGCTCTGATGCATGCATAAGGTGAAACCATCACCTTTGGTCCTATTGTGACATCGCCTATTATTGCAGCCATTGGATGAATACAGGCACTTTCATCAATTTCCGGGGTACTGCACTGCCGGTTACAGGATATGGATGGGTTCTGCATGATATTTGATGCAGGCTCATTGAATTTACGTCTACTCTCTGAAAATTCTGACATTTTTGCTCACCTATTGGTTCTGATCGTTCTGCTAATGAGTATTAATCCAGATAATATTGCTGTTAATAATTATAAATTATTCTGTTAAAACCAGATAAAGAAACTCTGATACATTTATACTGATATTGCAACTATGGCTATTTTACTGGTGTCTTTGAAAAAAGAAAAGCGGACCCGGTGGGATTTGAACCCACGACCCCCGGGTTAGAAGCCCGGTGCTATATCCTGGCTAAGCCACGGGACCGTTTGTATTATTAATTCCAGTGGAGTACGAAATAGATGTTTATACATAAAAGGTTTTTGTATATTTCGTTTGGTTTGAAGAAATATTCCAGAATTGCACATAAATATACATATATATTAGTGCAAATATCAGGAATTATTATCTGGATTTCAAGCTGAGGATTATATATGAGCGAATTAATGATTTATGTAAACGGAGAATATGTGCCAAAATCCCAGGCAACAACATCCATATATGATCATGGTTTTCTGTATGGAGATGGCGTTTTTGAAGGGATAAGGGCTTATAATGGGAGAGTATTTAAGCTGGCTGAACATATCGACCGCCTGTATGATTCAGCAAGGGCCATAGCGCTTAATATCCCCATGTCAAAAGAAGAGATGGAAGAGGCAATACTTGAAACTCTTCGCAAAAATAATCTCAAGGATGCTTATATAAGGCCAATTGTTTCAAGAGGCATTGGCGATCTTGGACTCGATCCCAGAAAATGTCCGAACCCTAATATATTCATCATAACACAGCCATGGGATGCAATGTATGGTGATCTTTATGAAACAGGTCTTACAGCCATTACTGTTGGAATCAGAAGGAATGCTCCTGATGCCCTTTCACCAAATATCAAGTCCCTGAACTATCTGAACAATATTCTTGCAAAAATTGAAGCAAATGAGAAAGGGGGAGATGAAGCTATCTTCCTGGACAGCAGAGGCTTTATTTCTGAAGGCTCGGGGGATAATATTTTCTGCATAAAGAATGGAAGGATTCTAACTCCCCCGACCATCAATAACCTTAAAGGTATCACAAGGGCTGTTGCAATTGAAATCCTTGAAAAGCTGGGCTATGATGTACTGGAGAAGGATATTGGTCTGTTTGATCTGTATACTGCAGATGAGATATTTGTAACAGGTACTGCGGCTGAAGCTGCACCAATTGTGAAAATAGATGGCAGGATTATAGGGAATGGAAAGGTAGGCCCTATCACAAAACAGGTTGCAGATACATTTGCAGAATTTACCCGGTCCAATGGAACAGAGATATGAACAGGCAGGTACCTGTTACACATACATAGCTGTCATAAAATACCGGGTATAGCGACTATGCCATGTATGGACAAAAACTGGCTGAGGTGAAAAAGATGGATAAAATCATACTGGAAAACATTAAGTATCTCAATGATTCTGTAATTTTGATATTGCTTCTGATGCCTGCTACTTTAATTATCGTATTTGAGGCAATAGCTTCAATTCATGAACTTCGGGTCCTATCAATTGTTACATGGGTAATTTATCTGATGGCCCTTGGTTATGTATCTTTCAGGGTAATCAATCTTAACAAAAAACTCACCATTTATATGGAAAATATGGAAAATAAGTAAGTCTATGCAGCGAAAAGAATTCAGAAATCTTCTCTCAATTGTGGATGCACACCACCTTCTGTTCAGTCTGGAAACTAAGTTTTCATCAGAATCGGTTTTGATAGAAAATGCCGCAGGATCAATACTGGATGAGGATGTAGTTTCACCAATAGATGTACCTCATTTTGATAAATCGGTAATGGATGGTTATGCTGTATATGCTGCTGATACCTACGGTGCCACTGAAACTGATCCTGTAACAATTCACCTGATAGGTTCTATTGAACCGGGGTTCTCTCCTGGGCTGATGATATGTTCAGGAGAGGCTGCAGAGATTTCAACAGGTGCTCAGATCCCGGATGGAGCTGATGCAGTTGTCATGATCGAACATACAACTACCAGAGATGGATATGTCTATATCTACAGGCCGGTTCATTCAGGTGAAAATATAATGCGTGCAGGATCTGATATTCTGCAAGGTGAGCCTTTGCTTTCAAAGGGACAGAGAATAGGACTGCGGGATATAGGTTTACTGGCAGCTGCAGGTAAAAGAAGGGTAAGGGTAAGATCCCTTAAAGTAGGCATTATTTCCACAGGTAATGAGATCACAGAACCCGGTAAAGAACTGGAAGATGGGATGATCTATGATACCAATTCCTATGCACTGCATGCAGCTGTAAGTGATTGTGGCGGTTCTCCTGTTATATATGGGATAGTGGAGGATGATGAGGACTCTATGATCCGGATTCTGAATAATGCGGTCTTTGAATGTGATATTGTCCTGACTTCCGGGAGTACTTCTGCCGGAGCAGGAGATATTATGTACAGGATCATTCAGCAAAAAGGTGAAACATTTGCCCATGGAATCAATATCCGGCCTGGTAAACCTGTTGTCATAGGAAGGATAAAAGATACACTAACAATCGGCCTTCCTGGTAATCCATCGTCTGCTCTGATCATATTCAATGAGTTTGTTGCGCCTTTCATCAGAAGAACACTGGGCCTGGATGAGGATATTAGAAGAAAGATATCGGCAGTTGCCGGGACTGAAATACGTTCTGAGGGCAGACATCAGCTCTTACCTGTTGGCCTTATCCGAAACAGGATATACCCTGCTGATAAGGGGTCCGGGGCAGTCACGACATTGTCTCTTGCTGATGGGTTCATTGAAGTGGGTGCTGAGACTGAATTTATTGAAGCGGGAACTGAAGTCGAGGTGACCATGTTTGATGGGAGTCGTACTCCTGACCTTTTGCTTGCCGGTGGAACCTGTCCTGGCCTGCTTATTCTTGAAGAATTGACTGGTATGGAATTCAGGATACTCAACCGATCCTCATCCGGTGGATTCAGTTCAGTTGCCTCCAAAACCGCAGATATCGGCTGTGTCAATATGCTCTCCAAATCAGGGGAATATAATGTTGAGATGATGAAGGATATGGGCCTTGAGAATGCAGTTCTTGTCAAGGGCTATAAACGTGATCAGGGTCTGATCACAGGGCAGAATACCGGAATTTGCCAAATTGAGGATCTTCAAGGCAGAAGGCTGATCAACCGTAACAGAGGTTCAGGCACAAGGGCATTTTTTGATATGCAACTTGGAAGGTTTGCACGGGATAGAAACATGGATTTTTCTGAACTGACTGCTTCTATTAAAGGATATGATTCAGGTGCAAAGAGTGTGCTTGAGGTATGCAATACCATTACCAGAAACTTTGCAGATGCAGGCTTTGGAATACGGGCTGCTGCAGAGGAGAATGGCCTGGGGTATGTATCTATTGGAGAAGAGGATTTTGATTTTATTATACCAGAAGATCTTCTGGACGTACCTGAAGTAAGGAGATTTATTGAATGTCTTTCATCAGAATCATTTGCAAATAGACTTCCTGATGGCCTGCGTGTACACTCTCGAACAGGTGAAGTTGTGAATCCTGAATGAGACTATTCAGCCATAAATTTTATAACTTGCTGTATATATTATTAGCAAACTGTATAAGTCAGGTGAGATTATTTTTAGCATTAAAGGTTGTGACGGATTTAGATGAGCATTCATGATGAGATTAAAGCGGTGGAAGATGAGATCAGGGATACACCCTACAATAAGGCAACCTCCCACCATATAGGCAAACTGAAGGCAAAGCTTGCACGCCTGAGAGATGAACTTGAGAAGCGTGCGTCTTCAAAATCTGGTGGCGAGGGTTACTCGGTAAAAAAATCCGGAGATTCTACAGTGGCCCTTGTAGGTTTTCCTTCAGTTGGTAAATCCACTCTGCTCAACAAGCTTACAGGTGCCAATTCAGAGGTGGGTGCATATGAGTTTACAACGCTGGATGTGATACCTGGTATACTTGAACATAAACACGCAACAATACAGATACTGGATGTTCCTGGTCTTGTCAGAGGTGCTGCCAGTGGCAGAGGCCGTGGAAAGGAGGTAATTTCTGTTGTCAGGAATTCTGACCTTGTTGTTTTCCTGCTGGATATTTTCCAGCTGCACCACAGGGATGTCCTGTTAAAGGAACTGTATGATGCAGGCATCAGAGTTGATGAGAAAGCACCTGACGTTGTCATAAAGAAGGCTGACAGGGGTGGTATATCAATTAACAGTACCGTTGACCTTGATATGTCTGAAGACCTGATAAAGGATATCATGGGCGAGTATAAGATTCATAATGGACATGTACTGATCAGGGACAAGATAACAGTTGATCAGCTCATTGATTCAGTTATGGATAATCGTGTTTATATCCCCTCCATCACAGTGGTCAACAAGGTGGATATGGCAGACAGGATGATTGTGGAGGATGCCAGGAACGAATATCCTGAATCTATCCTGATATCTGCTGAGAGTGAGACCAATCTTGGACAGGTCAAGGATGCAATATTTCGTTCCCTGGATTTTGTAAGGGTATATCTAAAACCACAGGGAGAACCTGCAGATATGGATGAGCCGCTTATTATCAGCCGTGGATCTACTGTGGGGGATGTCTGTGATAAGCTGCACCGCGATTTCAGGGATAAGTTCAGATATTCACAGGTATGGGGAGATTCTGCAAAACACCCAGGCCAGCGTGCAGGACTTGACCATCAGTTGTATGATGAAGATATACTGACCCTGATCATCCAGAAATGAATCCTTCAGGACCACCTTTTTGTAACACAGGCCCTGCCATTAAAAAAATCCTCTTCTTGCATTCATATTGGTGCAAATGCAAGAAATAAACTATAAGTATTAGTATATTCATCTGACACAGAAGCAGTCCCGTAGGGTAGTGGTCAATCCTTCCGGCCTTTGGAGCCGAAGACCGTGGTTCGAATCCGCGCGGGACTATTACCTTTTTGTGCATAGTCCCAAACCCCATCTGCATGATATGGAGGGTAAGGGACTATGAAAATCAGAAAGAAGGACGTTGATGACGTCCATTTTTTCGATAATTCTTTCAAAAGAGCAGTTGAACTGTTCAAAGAAACTGACCGTGCGGCAAACGTTGAACTGATGAACAAATTCATTGCATCTTGTAGACGTTCAGGAATTCGCAAATCTACAGTGCTATCATACGTCAATATAGGGAAACGATTGGTCGAAGTGATGGATGAGGTTGGTCTGGAGAAAGACATACATGAGATTGATCAATACGATTTTGATACTGTTTTGTTATACTTGGAAGATGAAATCAAATTGAAGCAGGGTACTATCCGGAACTATAAAAAATTTATTAAAAAGTATTTTGGATGGTATATTGATGATAATCCATTGAACATTCCTGATCATGCAAAAAATATGAAATGGATTAGGAAACTGAGACTGGAACCTATTGAATCCACGGTACAGCCACACGAAGTTCTCACATCAGAAGAACTGGATAAGATGCTGTCAGTTTGCAGCAATAATCCTCGAAACAGGGCACTCATAGCAGTACTGGCAGATAGCGGTATGAGAATCGGTGCTCTTGGAAGTTGTAGGTTACAACATGTTGAACTCAATGATATTGGTGCAATGATCTACATATCAAGGACATCTAGGAGTAAGAAGACCGCAGAACCACGTGGAATCCCACTCACCTGGTCAACTGGATATCTTGAGCACTGGCTTGCATCACACCCGCTTAAAAATGACCCTGAAGCACCATTATGGGTGAATTTGAACTTAAATCATGGACCGATGGGATATTCTATGTTGTGGAAAACGCTTGAAAGAATCGGTGCAAAAGCAGGTATCAAAAAAAGAGTAAATCCACACTCATTCAGACATTTCGCAATAATAAGTTGGATACTTGATGGTCTGACCGAGCAGGAGATCAAGCACAGAGCCGGATGGAGTCGTGGTAGTACACGTATATTTGAAGTATATGCAAACTACACAGATCGTCAGATCAATGAAGGTATCTATGCAAAATATGGTCTCATTACTCATAAAGAAAGACAGATCAAGTTAGACAAATGCCCCAGGTGTAATACTATTTTGAGACCTACAGAGAAGGCATGTTCTCAATGCTCATTACTGTTATCTTCCAGGGTTCATAGAGGAATAAAAGAACATGGGAGTATCATCGTAGGGGAGATCATGAGATTGGTACTGGAATACGATGATCAGGGGAGGTATGTTGAGAATAATAAGTCAAACCAGGTATATGATATGATTGAAAATAGGTTTGTTTGAAAAAGATGATTCAAATATATATATAAATTTGAATTTTTTTCAAATTTCATATTTTATTTTTAAATGGTTAGAATCCTGTTAGGATTCTTGACATGGTTAGTGGAATCTCTGATTTCTCTGATATTATCAGACCCGTCTATTTTTTTATATTGGTCATCTTAGGTGTTTTTACCTGACTGATCGTTCGATCAACCAATCTCGCTAACTGACTTTAACAATATTTCATTTTAATATATAAATATAAAAAAAAGAAATAAAAATGCTTATTTTAATATATAAATATAAAATAAGGCATTTTATTGTGAATTATTAACTTTAAATAAATTAATTTATTTAAATTAACATTAAAATCCTTTAAATTAGGAAAAAATTCACCTTAAGATTTATATACTTAATAATATAATTATAGTTTAGTAATTAAAATGTTTAGTAGGTAAATAAAAACATAATTAAAAAACATATAAGGTGATAAAAATTAGGAAAAAACAGAATAAAAGAGATGATCTCCACAATGTTGGACAGAAATTGGAAAATGCACTGAATTTACTGGATGGTTTAGATGTTTCTCCAATAGAAAAAGATAACATAAAAAAATATCAAAAATGGTACGTGGAAATAAAGAATAATAAAAAATCATCATCAGTAGATAAAGTACATATTGCTAAAAGAATACTTGAAGAAATGAAAGTAATCGGGATTGAAAAAAACCTTCATGAAATTGATCTATATGAATTCATAGACATAAAAGAACATTTTCTTGACAATGTTGAATTATCAAACTCCACATTTGGAAATTATATTAAATTTATAAGGACATATTTCGAATGGAAATATACAACTGATGCAGTAAATGGCCATACTGTCCACGGTGCATCAGTACCAACTTGGGTCAAAAGTCTTTCCATACCAAAGACCGTTTCTACTGTACAACCACATGAGGTAATAACCGATGATGAACTTGATTTAATTCTATCTCATTTTATTGAGAAGAAAGATTATCGTAATACTGCATTATTAGCCGTATTGGCAGATTCTGGTGTCCGTATAGGAGCACTTGGTAATATTAAAATAAAGCATTTACATTTTGATGGAAATAGGTGCTTATTATCGATTTCAAAGGAATCAGATAACAATAAAACAACCGATCCAATTGAACTCCCATTAACCTGGTCAACATATTATGTTAAGGAATGGCTGAAAAACCATCCATCATATGGTAAAGAAGATTTTCAAGAATCATATCTATGGGTTTCTACAAAAAATAAGAAACTTGCATATGCAGCACATAGGAAAATTCTCACAAAGATTGCACAAAAAGTAAATATTGAAAAAGCAACGAATCCTCATGCATTTCGACATTATGCAATAGTTAATTGGATATTATATGGTTTTTCTGATTCTCAGATAAAACACCTTGCAGGATGGAAAAAAAGTAGTACCCGGCTTCTTGAAATATATGGCAATTTTCTCAATGCGGATATGAATAATGCGATATACCAGAAGTATGGAATCAAGACAGATAATGTCCGAAAAGAACGAGTTATTGTGTGCAAAGAATGTGATACAATTGTCCGCAGTACATTTTCGGAATGTCCTAAATGCAATTTCAACTTAAATCAAAAATCTAAAAGGAATAATGCTACCCATTCAAATGCAAAATCAAAGACTAACCATAAAGTTGAAGATGGTAATATTACCCTACCCTTTACTGATTACTTGAATTTGAGATTATCAAAATCTCTAAGGTCCATAACTAATGATAATATGTTTTTAGGTCCTTCTAATATACATTCATTACCCTGGTCTTCACCATCGTCACAGCCTTATGCAATGTCAATGTCTGTTAAAAGTAGAGTGGTATGTCCAATCTAATATGATGGATTTCTCATATCATATTAGTTTAACTATTTTTATGGCTTTGACGATAAACTCTAAAAATTATAATAAGAGGAAAGTAATTTCCTTATATTATATTTGATCGACAAAAGTAAATGATTTTACATAATTAGAAATATGGCATTATGATTTAAAACAAAATTATATATTACAAGTGAATGTTCAATACAAAAAACAACGATTATAAATTTATTTACATACCAGAGGCTTTGACTATAAAGTCCACTTGACTATAAACTATACCTTTTGACTATAAAGTCTAAAAAAATGAGTAATAGGAAAAACATTTCCTCCTAATATACATTAATTAATAAATCCATATTTTGGCTCTGTAGAAATCCTATTTTCCATTACCACTTCAACCTAATATTATAAAAAGGATGAGTCCCCTGTGTTTTTTTGCTAAACAAACAAAAACAACAGGGGATGAATGTTTTTGTCAGGAAAATACTTAAACTTTATTGATACAGCCATTGCTGTCTCAGGAAGATCTCATCTTCCATTGTATAGCAGTAAGTATTCTAAGAGAAAATATACTCAGCACCAGTTAATGACACTGGTTTTACTAAAAGAATACTTAAATGAGGACTATAGAAACTTCGTAGAACTCATTGAATTAATGGATAAGGTACAGAATAAAATTGGAATAAAGCAGGTACCACATTTTACAACATTACAGAAATTCATGAGTAGAATACCATCAGTATATTTTAACAGCATATTGAAACAAACTCTAAAACTCTTTTATTACCATGGTGAAAGAATATATCTTACTGCTATTGATTCAAGTGGATTTACAGGTGGACATTGTAGTTACTATTATTCAATGAGGACTGGAAAGAAAAGGAGATCATATCTAAAAACAAGTATAGCAATTGATACTGAGAAATTTATTGTTACTGGATTTAAGATCTCAAGTAAACCTGTACACGATACGAAACACGCACAAACATTGCTGAAGCAATGTCATAGACTTCGTCATTCAGAATACTATGTCCTGGATAAGGGGTATGACTCTGAACAAATTCATGTTCTCATACGAGAGAACATGAATTCAAGTCCTCTTATCCCTGTAAGACAGAGGAAAAGAAAGAAAATAAACGGCAAATACCGTAGGAAAATGGTTGAAGAGTTTGATGAGAAACTCTACCATTCGAGAAACCTGGTAGAAACAATGTTCTCAGTTCTAAAAAGAAAATATGGTGAAGAAATTAAGTCAAGAAAGTACAGAAACCAGGTAAAGGAAGTGAAATGTAAGATGTTAATACATAACATCGAAAGATATAACTCATTTACAATTATTATTTACATAAGGATTTCTACAGAGCCAATCTTGAGATATAATAAATATAAATTTATAGTTAGGTGGAAATACATTTCCTAATATTCACTTGACGATAAATTAGTTACTTTGACGACAAAAAGCGTTAGTTTATCGTCAAAGCCTATAAAATCTATTATACTTTGACCTTCCATATTGAAAAACAATTATTATTAGCATAAAAATTTCTACAGAGCCAACTGGTCAGTTCTTTTTTATTGAATATTTTTTCATGAACTAATTTTATCAAACATCTGATCTAAAAAATTTTGTTTATCCTCTAAAAATAAGATATTTTGATTTATCAATTCCTTTTTGCTTACATTCCAGTTCAAATCATCATATTTTGTGTGGGATAAAATAAATGAATTCAACTCGATGTTTAATTTAGATTTATCCTTCAGTTCCTGTTCTATATTTTTTATTTCTCTATAAAGAGTTAGTTTTTCATCATTGTAATCAACACGAGTTAATCCTTTTGGATCAAGGAAATTAATTGTTTGTTTATTTTCTTTTATAGTCCAGAGGATAAAATCCGGATAAAAGTTCTTTGTTTCAAAGAAACCAATGCCTTTTCTTGAAGGATTTCTTAGAAGGTGTATCTCATCAAAATGTGTTGTATATGATTTTTTACTCAAGTATTCATCCAGTTGTTTTATAAATTCACGCTCACTTTCTACAAGATTAACTGGAGATATTTTTATAAACTCGAGTTCTTTTGATTTAGTATTCTTATAAATCAATGGTTTAAACAAATGAATATTTGTTGCAAAAAAGTCTAACACTTTCGATTGGTTATATTTATATGACGTATCATTTTCATATATTTCATCATTACTTTCAGTTTTTGTTCTTATAAATGACCTTAGGTTGTCGGTAAATGAATAAATATCATCTATTAAATTATGGACATTAGTGTTAATTGTAAACACATACTCATTTGGAATTAATGACCCATCTTCTTGTGTAACTGTTTCATATTGAAGATTCTTTTGATACCAATGATATTTTTCATGCTTGTACAACTTGTCCGTATATGTTTTTAACAACTGTATAGCATACTCTTGGATTTTTGTTAATTTGTTTAACTCATCAGTTTCATTTAATTGAATAATTTCTTTTTTGCATAAAATTGTGTATTTTTCAGGAGAAAGAAGAATCTTTTTTAAATCAGCCTTGTTAAAATAAATATTTGAATATCGCTTTAAGTCCTTATATTTAAGCAATTCTAAATATATGTAATCGAAATCAAAGAGTTCAATCAATTCTGGGCTGAAATGATTTTCTTCTATAGGTGAATCCGAATCAACTAATTTAAAATCACTTCTTGATTCAAGGATGTCAATTTTTGAACTTAGATCAATTTTAATTTTTGCTAAATTCTTATCATATGTTGATATAGGTACAGAACTAACAAATTCGGATGTATCTTTGTCACTACGAGGAACATATAGTTGTCTTGTTGGCATATTAGGTTTTATTTTCAAACTGATGTGCTCATATTCTTCAATTCCTTCTTCTTTCAAAGATTCCTTGAAAACAGCCATATAATTCGCATTTAGTCCAAAAATGTTGAGGGTTTCCAATAGATATAGATTATTAGGAACTTTCACATCAGAAGGTATTAGGTTTGCCATTTTAAGATAATTACTTCGTTTTAAATAATTCTCATACCCTCTAAGTCGAACACCTCTCCCAAACAATTGAATAATTTGTGACCCTTCTTTTTTGCCAATATTCAAAAGACCCATAGATGAAACTCTAAATGAACTCCACCCTTCAATGAATTTTTTTGAACCTATTAGGAGATTGATAGGAGATTCTTTTCTTTCTATCTTTTTGAATAATGATTGCTCAAAATTTGATTTTTGTCCAACTTGGAAATAAGAATCTTCATAATTTTCAATTAATTTCAAGAAATTAGTAGTATCACCTATGTTGATCACACCGAAATATTCAGAATCGAATCTTAACCCAATTTCGCCCTCCGCATTCTTTAACTCGATGAACTGTAACGTTTTTGAAGTTTTAATATGGAATAGAACTTTTAACATTTCATCATATAAAGTTCCGAGATTCAATTCATTCTTCTGTCTCAGTTCTCTTAAATATGGAAATTTTGTTGCAAAAATGGGTTGATTATTTGCATCAACAAGGTTTGATTTGTCATTAAGTATATTGCTAATCAATTTTTTAAACAAGTCTTTTTCATTGACAAAACGTGCTAAAAAATCGACTACATGCAGAACATCTGAATTATTTTTTTTACCGCTGACACTTGATCCTACAAAAATCATTAATGGATTCTCGATATTGAAAGGTTTGATTTGCCTTTTATGATTTTTATAATATAATTTCTGCTCATAAAGTGAAAGTAGTGACCCTGTGAAATATTCATCTCCATACTCATTCTTATTTTTCAAATTCAGTATCTGATAATCTTTTCCAAAGCCATCTTCGTAGAAGTACTTGTAACGGTAATCAAAAATTATTGTGCAGGCATATTCATTAAAGGTATCATCTTTCTCCGTAATTTCTCCCAGTGTAGCACTATATTCAAAAGTAAAACCATCATTTGCAACTAGTTGTTTTCTCATTTTTTTCCAGGTTTGTGCTTCACTGGAATGACCTTTATGGCCTTCATCAACAAAAATAATATTATTGTCACCTAATGCATCAACAGGAACAGTTTTACCATCCTGAGAACTTACTTCATCCTTAATTTTAGTGATCTCAATGACTTTTAGTGGGTTCTGTAATGACCAATCTTCAAGCGTTTTTTGTGCTTCAAATCTCTTATGTTCAATTCCACTAAGTTCAAGTTCTTTGATATGTTGAGCAGAAAGTCCTTCATTAGGAGTTACTAATAAGAAATTATCATAGTTAGTATTGTTATATTTTTGAACTTGCAAGAAATTGATATGCATTATAATTGTTTTTCCACTACCCGTAGCAGACCAAAATGCTAGTTTCTCCAACGTTTTTTCACTAGGATATGGATATGTATATGATCCCGTTTTATTTTCCTTTTTATTTAAAGCAAATATGTATTTCTGGATGCTAGAAAACAATGTTTTTTCATTAAAATGTTTGTCTAAATAAATTTCAGTGAAGAGTACTGCTAAATATTGGAAATATTTTAGCACTATAGGTGGATCACGCTTAAAATTAATCTGATCCATATATTCCTGTATATTTTCATCATACTGATCTAGTTTCTGCCTGAATTCGTCACTCAAATCAAGAGTTTGGAGTGCTGCTGTGAAATGAAACTTTTTATGCTGATTCAGTCCTTCTTGAACAGGTTTTAGGAGATTTCTAAAATCATCCATATCATTGAACCCAAACAGTGAAGAAATATATTTGTTCATTACAAGATAATTTTGAAGTTTTTTCTTAACTTTGGCCATTGCTTACACCCTGAACATATTCGCTTTAAAAATTTCATCAATTGATTTAGCACCTTCAATCAATGAATTTCCATTCACAAAAATTTCATCATATTCATCATTTAATAGTATTTCAGCCTCTACAAACTCTTTATCTTTTTCTGGATCAAAGTTTTCAGTTTTATTTCTCCAAAGAACAATAATATTTTTTTCTTCAATGAATCCTTTTACAACCACATATTGGATTTCACCATCATCTTTTCGTTCTATTGAATTTATGTGAATTCCAGCAATATAATTGAAGGTTTCAATAAGATCAACACCCATTTTTTTAACTTCATTGTTATCATATATTTTTAAAGTATAATTAAATGGATTATCAAGTGCATCTAGATTGAGGAATACATTATTATCCCTACTTTCAAATTCAAGCATGTATTTGATTTTATAATCTTTTGATTTAGTTACTAATGTGGAAGGCTCTTTAAAATCAATATTGTTTAAAGAGTCTTCATATTGTTCAATTGACTGGTACTTTATAATCTGTTTTGGATAACCATTATTGTCTTGTGGTACGCCGTTTTTCCAATTATCTGAGTAGATAACTTTAAGAATTCTGGGTTTTATTACAGTATCAAAATATTGTCCCATTTCTACAAGAACGAACTTTCTATTACCTTCATCTTCTTTATTTAATTTTAAGACTGAATGGGCAGTTGTACCCGATCCGGCAAAAAAATCTAATATGACACCATCGGTTGTATTTACTGATTCTAAAATACGTTTAATTAAATAAACCGGCTTAGGATAATTAAACACCTTTTTACCATCAAAGAAGTTTTTTAATTCTTCAGTTCCATTTTCATAATTTACATCTTTTTCATAAAGTATTGATTTCATTTTTGATATTTTATTTTCTGAAAAATAATCCTTTTGAAAAACATCGTATACCTTAGCACCATTTCTATTAACTAATCTAACCATTAACTCATCTTTTTTAGTAGCAACACTTAACTTTGACCACCTCCATCTTCCATCAGTTCCATTACTTAGTTTTGGAATTATCTCTACAAAATCTTTTGATTTATTTTCAATAGATATTTCTTCTGTTGTTGGATTATAGTAAATTGGATAATATTGGTTAGGAGCATCTTCTCTTGTTGCTCCCGCACCTCTTTTTCTTAGACCTAATTCTCTATATAAACCCTTATCATCTCTTTTTTTATATTCGTGATTATCTTTTGGAAATCCTAATGGATTAAACTTATTCACATTTTTTGAATAGCATACCATATACTCATGTTCTGAGGCCGTATATTTTTTGGCTTGATTTCCTCTTGGATTTGATCGAACGATAAATAATTCGATAAAATTATCTTGACCAAAAATCCCATCACATACATTCCTTAAATTATGAACTTCGTTATCATCAATTGAAATAAAACTAACAGCGTCATTTAAGAGAAGGTATTTTAGATATATTAATCTGTTACTAATCAAAGATAACCAACTACTATGACTGAACCCATCCTTATATAGGAAGGCATCACTTCCCGTATTATATGGTGGGTCAATATAGCAAAAATTGATTTTCTCTTTGTACTTATTTAAAAGCAAGTTCAATGCATGGAAATTATCTGAATTTATTAGAATCCCATTAGTTTTCTCATCAAGATTTTCGATTTCACTTAATATTTGATATTTAAACTCAGTATCATAGAACTTAGTATCAATTGAAAGTGTTGGGTTTTGTTTAAGGACTTCAATCATAATTTGTTGATTGGTCTTATCTACATTAGTTATCCCAGTTTTTAGTGTAGTGACCTCATCATTAATATCAAATGAATAGAGTTCTTCCCACTCAGACAACTGTTTTTTATTTTGAAGGATATATGGATAATATTTTTCATCAATGTAATCAAGAGTTATGCAATAGTCAGTAGAAAGCACAAATTTCTTCTTTTCCCATAGTATTTTTTGGAAATCTTCGATTTGTGCCAGGAACTCAATTATTTTAAGTGATATTTCTTTAAAGACTTTTATTTTATTGAGATTTATATCTAAATCATCTTTTGAACTAATATCATCAATATGTAAGATTTGGCTCTGTAGAAATCCTATTTTCCATTACCACTTCAACCTAATATTATAAAAAGGATGAGTCCCCTGTGTTTTTTTGCTAAACAAACAAAAACAACAGGGGATGAATGTTTTTGTCAGGAAAATACTTAAACTTTATTGATACAGCCATTGCTGTCTCAGGAAGATCTCATCTTCCATTGTATAGCAGTAAGTATTCTAAGAGAAAATATACTCAGCACCAGTTAATGACACTGGTTTTACTAAAAGAATACTTAAATGAGGACTATAGAAACTTCGTAGAACTCATTGAATTAATGGATAAGGTACAGAATAAAATTGGAATAAAGCAGGTACCACATTTTACAACATTACAGAAATTCATGAGTAGAATACCATCAGTATATTTTAACAGCATATTGAAACAAACTCTAAAACTCTTTTATTACCATGGTGAAAGAATATATCTTACTGCTATTGATTCAAGTGGATTTACAGGTGGACATTGTAGTTACTATTATTCAATGAGGACTGGAAAGAAAAGGAGATCATATCTAAAAACAAGTATAGCAATTGATACTGAGAAATTTATTGTTACTGGATTTAAGATCTCAAGTAAACCTGTACACGATACGAAACACGCACAAACATTGCTGAAGCAATGTCATAGACTTCGTCATTCAGAATACTATGTCCTGGATAAGGGGTATGACTCTGAACAAATTCATGTTCTCATACGAGAGAACATGAATTCAAGTCCTCTTATCCCTGTAAGACAGAGGAAAAGAAAGAAAATAAACGGCAAATACCGTAGGAAAATGGTTGAAGAGTTTGATGAGAAACTCTACCATTCGAGAAACCTGGTAGAAACAATGTTCTCAGTTCTAAAAAGAAAATATGGTGAAGAAATTAAGTCAAGAAAGTACAGAAACCAGGTAAAGGAAGTGAAATGTAAGATGTTAATACATAACATCGAAAGATATAACTCATTTACAATTATTATTTACATAAGGATTTCTACAGAGCCTAAGATTTCATTTTTTATATAGAAATCTAATTCTTGGCTTAAGAATTTCTTTAAATTCTTATGGGTGAAATAATCACTGGTATTTTTTGTAGTATATTTGTTAAGATGCCATTCAAGTTCTGATTTATCTGACTTGTTCCCATCAATTTTTATATGTTTTTTATTTAGATCAGATAAACCATATATTGCAATATGCTCATTTATTTTAGCGAGGTTATATTGATTGATTTCATCTTTTCCCAGTTTATTTTTCCCTGTAGTGTCACAAACTAATTTTTCTTCTTCAACAGTTAATCCCCGATATCCAAAATCAACTACAAGGTGATTTTTTCTTGTATCGTAATCTACATCTTTAAAAATGAAGAACTTTTTCTTTTCGTCTTTGATATTGTTCTTTTGTAATTCGATATCTTCATTATTTATCTTGAAGTCAGCACTAATTGAACCTGTTTTGAATGAATAGTGATTAAAATTCTCCCCGGTTTTAATATAATATTGATCATTGTTTGCCCAATAAAGATAAACTTCTTCACCATTATATGGAATTGCATATTTTGAATCTTTGGAATACCTTCTCTTTGAGATGAAATCCCCATTATCGTAATATCGTGAAAAAAAGTTGATAATATCATCATATATCTCTTCTTCAATATCATTCTCTTTTTCAACTGTTTTAACTTGGTTTTCGAGGTCAAGATAATTTTTGACTTTAGGAGTTTCTGCATATTTTTCCTTAGCATTTTCTATATTGCATCCGAAATCAGACTCTATCTCACCCTCCAATTTTTTCATTTCGTTTTCTAATGCCGATGAGTTTTCAATGGATTTTATATTTTCTTGGATGATATCAAATAATTCAATATCAATAAACTCAGAAATTTCCTTTTTTTTATGTTTAAAATTCGATATATACCAAAATCGAGATCATTATTTTCAAATTGGAATATTTTTTTTAATAATGTTTTAAGTTTTAATACTTTATCTTCATCTACCATTTTTTGTGTCTCCTTCCATCATATTACATAACTGGTAGAATTCACAAAGTCCCGCTTTTGTCTTGCAGATAGGTCCTTCCCAGTTTCGTTCAAATTCTTTATTTTCTACATTTTGAATGATTGATTTTATCAAACTTTTAGTCTTTTCAAGTTCTACGTTGCTATTGTCAAAAAATATTCTTCTGTTATCCTTAAATGTGTAAGCACTGATTTTTTTTATAGGTTCATTATACCGATTTGCGAGCGCTAAATTATAAATGCGTAGTTGAGTATCTACATTCATCTTTGAGAGATATTCAGCATATCTTGACTTGTAATCAATTAGTTCAATCTCTTCATTTGTATTTTTAATGACTAAATCCGCTTGTCCATTTATTGAAATATTTTTATTTATGTAAGAAAAAGGAACTTCGACATCAAGAACATCGTATATAAATCCACATGCTTTTTCATAATAATTATATAAATCTGTTATTAGTTCATTTCGCCATTCTTCCCTAGATTCATCATCTTTGCAATACATATCTACTATTTTTACAACATCTGTTATGTCAATTTCTTTTCCCTCTTTCATCATTACATGTATCTTTTTTAGGCAATTATGCACAATTACTCCATATGCTTGAAAATAACCTGGCGGAGTCTGAAATCCTAGATAATCTCGACAAAAAAATCTAAAGGGACAACTAATATATGTACTGATTGATGAAAAACTTAGATTGCTTTTTTCAACATTTGGTATATAATGATCATTATCTGAAATTATTTGGCTGAAATTGTCCGCTTCTATAAAGTTATTGAGTCCGATTTCATCAATAAATTGAGATGGTTTGAAATACTTTCCATCTATGGTACTAATGGCTAATACTTTTTGAGGACGTGACATACCAACATAAAAAACTCTTCTTATTTCTTCACTACGATTAAAATTGCTCTTATTCATCATTAGTTTTTTTGGGATTTCAACTATAAACTCATCATTTTGATTATTTGTATTATATCTTTTATGTGTAACTCCTGCGAGTATAACAATTGGGAATTCAAGACCTTTGGCCTGGTGTATTGTCATCAGGTTTACTGCATCTACATCTTGGATGCATGCAGCATCTTCGATCTTATTTTCGGGGATATAGCATAACTGATCAATAAAAGACTTGAAATGATTAGAGTTTGTATTATTTTCAACTTTATGTATAATTTTAGAGAAAATTGCAAGATTTCTTATTTTTATATCTGCATCTGCATCTTTTTTTTCAAGATACCGTTTAAATAATCTATAGTTATATTGCGTAGCATCAAGAATTTTATAAAATAATTTTAATTGGCTAACAGAATTTCTTTTTTGAAGTGTCATTAAGTCCTTTAATCCCATCAATTTTTGAGCATCATTTTGTTCCACATTTAATTTTTTTAAAGTAGCATAATCATATGATTCAAGCAAATTATAAATATCAGCAACATTTTTCAGTTTCTCAATTGTATCTTCATGAAGATCCAAAAATTCAGATTCAAGAATATTGTGATCAAATAACCATTGTTTTTGCTTTTCATTCGGATAATGAGAATTGATGTAAATCATTAGAACAAGTAAGTTTTTTATTTCTTCCTGCTCAAAAAGTGAACCTTCTCCTTTTGTAGTATAAGGAATTTTTTTATATTCTAACTCATCAATTATTTCACTTGAATGAAATTTAACACTTTTAAACAAAATGGCGATATCTTGATATCTGGCATTACACTTTTGAACCAGATATTCAACAAATCTAACTATTTCTTTTCCTTCTGATTTTCGTGAGTCACTATATAAAATGACAGGCTTGGAGTACTCTGGATTTGAAGTGAATATTTCTTTTTCAAAGGTTCTATGAGGTTTCATAAACTCATCATATGTTTGAACAATTTCCTTACAAGATCTAAAATTTTCTTCTAGTTCTATTTTTTTTGCATTGGGATATCTATCTAAGAATGTCCTGAAGTTTTCAACAGAAGCACCTCTGAATCCATATATACTTTGATCTTCGTCACCAACAACTGTTATTTTATATTTAGGTGCAGTTATCAATTCAAAAATAGCATCCTGTATGGGATTCGTGTCCTGATACTCATCAATTAAAATATAGTCGTACATTTGTCTAACGAGTTCTAGTACTTCATTATTCCTTTGTAAAAGGTGGTAAAACTCTCTTTCCAACAAAGAAAAGTCCAACCTTGTATTGTTTGGGTCCAATAGGTTAGCAAGATAGATTTCGTAACTTTTTGCAATAGCGATTTCAAAATCGCTTCCTTTGTTTTTTTTGAAGTGATCCACAAGTTTTTTTGGATCAACATCATTTTCAGTACAGCGGTTATAAAAATTTATAAGTTCATTAACGCTAATTTCGGTAACATATTCTTTTAATCCAAAATTCCACATGTAATTTCTATTGACATATAGAAATTGATCAAGATCATCCATAACTTCAAATATATTCCCAAAATTGTGATACTCGGGGAAAGATTGTAGCATTTTTTGACAAAAAGAATGGATTGTAGAAATTTGCATATTTTCTACCGAGTCACCCAAATCTTTACGCAGTCTATTTCTAAGTTCATCTGCTGCTTTAATAGTAAATGTACTTACTATTATTTTATTTGGATTATATCCCTGTTTTACTAGATAAATAACCTTTTCAGTTAAAACTCTGGTTTTTCCAGTTCCAGGTCCAGCAACAATCAAAAGTGGGGAATCTATGTATTCAATGGCTTCTTTTTGTTGCTCTGTAAGTCCAATATCTTCCATAATCCAACTTTTAATAATTTGTTACGGAACTATTTAAATTATTCTACGAATGGTTCTTTAGTAATCTTCAATATTTTGACATTGATTAAGATATACATTTTATTTTTAGCATAGGGATAACGTCTATGGAACCAAAAGATTACTATTCATTTAGTGTATATATTTATAAACAGAAGGACAACATTTTTTTAATTTCTTGTTTTTCAGTATCTGTAAATGGTAATCCTTGGTAGTGTTTTAATGATGTTAATTCAGTGTGTCCTTGTCGTAAATAGACAATATTCAAAGGCATGCCAGCAACTATCAACCAAGATTCAATTGATTTTCTAGTAGATTTTGCACTTAACCCCTTGATATCAATTCCAGACTCTGCACCCCATCTTTTGAGATTTTGGTTCCATCCTTGCAATGAAGGTGGCTTAGGGTCATCGAAAAACTGAGTTATGATTTCAGACATAAGGTCTGGTAATGGATATATGTATCTTTCAATTTGCCTCCTTTTCATCTTTTTTGTAGAATGGACTGGGAGATGTATTGTGTTTCTTTTTCTTAAATACCATTCTGGGTTATTATGAAATCTCAGAAATTCCTGGTATCGCATTCCAGACCAGAAAAGGATTAAAAAGCGTCTGCGTTGAATCGGATTATTTATATCATCTAAGAGTATATTATACTCTGATGGAGTTAATATTTTAGTATTTTTAACAAAAAATGATTCCATAATTATATTGTTGTTTTAATAAAACATAAACATTTGGTTAGATTTACAGCAACAAATCAAATGGGAATACATGTTAGAACTCATTAATATTGCTGTTATAGCATAAAACAACAACCACTTTTTGATTTATTTTTTAAACAAACCTATAGATTCAACCAAATATTAGATGCATGAGTATAAAAATACTTTAGGTCAAGAGAGTTTAAAAAATCTCAACATGACTAATAGGGAATATAAAAAAACTGAATGCAACTTGGTTTTAGTATTCACGTATTATCTAGAAGTATCAATGCTTGTATTTCCTGTTGGTTACGAATTTGTGCAAAATCCCAACTCCCCACTCCTATAAAATTTGAGTTGAATACTATCCTTGGATGCCAAAGTCTGTGATGATACACAGGACACTTTGCATGTTTTAGGACTTTGAAATTTTGCATTCTGCTGGTTGCCTGGATGTGAATCTCATCCATATATTCTGCAAGATTTTTCATATCCATATGAGAAGTGTAGATGATACCATTGTCTTTTTTGAGTTCATACAAGATGTTTTTGTAGTAAGGCCATTCAATCGTTTTTGATTTGTTATTTTTACAAAATAATTTTATTTTATCATCAAAAAAATGAATTAATTCATGATTATGTGTTTGAGTAAATTTTTTGCCTCCACCGACATTCGGAAGCGATAAGAACATATCTAGTAATGTTTCATGTATCTCTTCATTTTCTATGTGATCCATGAAATCAATCAAAGCAAAACTTTCTCTATTGTTCCCCATATAGTTAGTAGTTGTTTGACTGTGTATTAGCAATTTATTTGAGTTCAAGATCACCTTTGCATGATTTCTAGGTATTTCGTGAACTTCTATATTTTCAGCCCGCAACAAATTGATCGCATCATGGTGTTTATCATCTCTTTTGAAGATTTCAGTCAACATCATTATTTGTGGTTTTTCAGAAAAATAATCGTATACGTGTTCTCTCATTTTTCCGGTGATTATTAAATCTGCACCGTTTGCCATATCCCACCATATATCATTCATGTGTCCAAGTCCTACGGTTACTTTTACACCTGGCAATATTTCGGTTTCTTTCAAATCATTGATGTATTTCATTGGATACTTAAAATCAGATTTGATATATCTAGGTGATAATTTAGGATGCTCAAATTGGAAATGCCCAATTTGATTAAAAAGATTCATCTGTGTAGGAATTTTCCAGTTACTATTAATTAAGACTTTAGGGAAAGGTAAAAGATCTTCAGAGAATAAGTGATCATTCTTGCGGTCTCTTGAAGATGTATATATCATATCCCATCCATCTACTTTTGAATTTTCAGAGATGTTATATTCAATGGTAGTCAGATAAGAAAATGTTTTTTTAAAATAAAATAAAATACCTGCAATTATTGCGTTGATGCGTCTTTGATGCGATTCGGAACATGCGGGAATGTACAATAAACGATCATTCAGAGTACAATCAGCAATTGCATAAGATAATCTCATTTCTATACCTATTGAGTTTTCATGTGGTTCCGTGATTATGAACAAATGCTTATTATCAACAATAAGGTCGTATGGAAATTTTCCAGTTATGACTTTGTGACCTGCTTTATCAAAATATTGTTGAATTAATTCTAAAAATTTCACATGATATACCGCATTAGAAGGTTGATTATCTGCATAAAAGTTCATTGCTGTAAAATCGGGACTATAACCATATAACCCGTAATAAACAAGTTTACCAAGTTCATTAAGAAAATAGGGACTGTACCAAAAATCCTGATCATTATATTTTTTCATTCTCATTGCACGATAATTCACAAGATTCGTGTCAAGTAATTTTTTGCGATATTTATTGACTTCCCTGTAATCAACTATACTCATACTTTTTTTCTGATAAATTTCAATAAATTTTTTTATTATAGGTTCAGCGGGTAGCAGTTCAAACATAATATTGACATAAGGGTCAGAAAGTTTCCTTGAATTTGATAATAGAACTTTTTGGAAGTCTATAGAGTCCTCTAATTTTCTTCTATTGAATGTGAAATTATACTTTTTTTGCCCTGCAAGATTTATTTCGTGGCTCCAAATAGCATATCTTTCATTTGGTCCCATTATTCGTGCATCTAATATCAATTTTTTTGAATACATTTTATCATGGATGCTTATTTGTGTTTGAGAGAAGTTGAAATTGAATTTACATTCCTTTCAACTTCATCGACAATCAGATCTCAAGACATTTTATGCAAAAAAGCCTAATGAGAGATGATCATCTATATTTTCATGCTAAGAATACTTCTCTCTACAAAAAATCTACAAAAAATTTATCTACAAAACGTAGCACTGGGGAATACTCGTTCATGTAAACGTGCTACTAAAAATCAATTGTATATTTTTTATGTACTTATACCCTATAAGTACTTCTCAACATATATACTACAGTAATAATATATATAAATTTTTATAAATATGATTAATTTGAATACAAACGGGTTTGATAGAAAAACAAAGAAGTTTCTGAGTTTTGTAAAGAGTATAATATAGTTAATGTGATTAAACATTAAACAATAAATATCAATAAAACTCTACACAAAATTTCAATTTAATATATAAATTTGAGTAATATTTACTTTTATGGTGACGCTAATTCTTATATATCATTAGTTATAATTTACAGTTAACACTTAAAATATAATTATATGATAATATTACAACTACGTAAAAGGAATAAATAAAAATGTTAAATTTTGATAGAAAAGGAATTATTGAAAATGATGAGTACCTTGATGTAGAAAGAATACCGGATTCAACGGATGAGATACTTCATAGAGGTAATGTCTTTGATTTTTTGATAGATCACTGTGGTCCAATCTTGGATCGAAAAAAGGCAGATAATGTAATCATATATGGTCCAAGTGGAACTGGAAAGACTGCAGTTGTGCATACATTTTTGAATGATCTCAAATCTAAAGTAACGGAGAATGATATTGAAATAACTATTCTTTGTAAAATGGTTTCCAATAAAGATACAAAGGCTTCAATTTTAAAATATTTGATTAAGGAATTCGAGTATGAAAATAACCAAAGTCATACAAAAATTTCTAATTCCACTTCAGAATATGAATATCATTTTCAAAAACTGTGCCTCAATCATGATGGGTACATAATTTTGGTTCTCGATGAATTAGATAATCTATCGGACCCCGAAGTTATAAACTTTTTAACAAGACTTTCTCTTAAAAACATATCTTTTATTGGTATTTCGAACGACATTGATTTTTTAAATATAGGAGGTGGTAACAGCAAATCATCTGCTACAAATATTTTTTACAAGAATGTTGAAGTTTATGATGCCGTTCAATTGGAAGGCATACTCCGTGATCGTGCTCAAAAAGCATTATCTCCTGAAAATTATGATAAAATTGGATCTTATACTTTTGCTCTCATTTCTGCACGAGTCAAGAGTGAAAAATTTGGAGATGCTCGTGTTGGGATCAATAATTTGAAAAAAATAATAAAAAAAATAGAAAAAGAAAATAAAAGTCCAAATACAATGGAAGAAATTGATGACATTATTTATGAAACTGATAATGAGATTTTCTTTTCAAAAATTAGGAATTTGGATAATGAACTAAAGATAATACTTATTTCAATTTTAAACATGAAAAAAGAAAATAGAATTTTAGAATATACATATCCACACTATTGCAGCATAGTAAACTCGTATGTTATGGGGAAGAAAATGGAAAAAAATACTTTTCGTAACAAGGTAAAAGAACTGGAGGGTAGAGGTATACTGACCATTGAACGCCAATATCTTGGACGCGGGGGAACTAAAGACCATTATACATTTTTGGGTGATGAAACAGCGGTAATAAACAAATATTCTTTGACAGATAATTTATTCTGCCGATTTTGTATACATACGCCTGATGACACTGATAATCGAAAAAAAGATCTGGGTTCTAATGAAGATAACACCGAAAATAATGTTTTGTTGGATGATATGGAATTGCTTTCAAATCCAGAACACTTTTCGAATTGAATACTAAAAATGATATCTTCAGATAGCGTCACTAAATTGATGTAAACTATAATTATTTCTATACCTTTTTCGAGCCAATCAAAATCCATGGGAAGAAGGTACCAGAAATATATCTATTTGATTTGATCACAGATTATTTCAGCAAGATAAATTGAAAAACGTTTGCTACAAGGAGTATTGCTTGAGATATAAATCTCGTACTTTCCCTCACTCTATATGCACACTTTTTGTAAGTGGAACTCTATCCGAAGGTATGTATGTCTATTTCTATGATGTCAAAAATTTTTTTGGTAATTATACACTTTTTGTAAGTGGAACTCTATCCGAAGGTATGTATAATATATATGCCACAAATATCTCAAAATCTTCATTTTATAGATAACTATATATATTATTAGAGCATAAGCACAACAGACTAGAGTGTTTTGATGTATCAAAACATAAGGAGTTGTGTTTTGATTGTTTTTACCACCACATATTCTTTTTTTGGATTCCACTTACAAATTGTGTGTATATAGATACTATCTCCGAATATTCACAAAAATCAGTAATGATAGGAACTTTTCTACCTTCAAAATAATCAATTTTAAGAATCAATATATTTAGATTCTTTATTATTTTAGTTTTATATAAATATAATCCAAAAAAACTACACATTTTATTGATTCAAAGATTTAATAATCTCTATTTTTGAATAAAATTTGATTTTGAGGTTATTAGAGTCTTTTAATGGTATTAGAAACCTTAATTGAAAATTTGATTAACTTGAATAAAAAAAATAAAAAAATTGGAATGATAGTATGAAAAAAAGAAAAAGTTTGAGTGAAACACATCCTGAAATTGCTAAAGAATGGAATTTCCAATTAAATGGTGATCTAAAACCTGAAAATATCACTTTTGGATCTAACAAGAAAGTTTGGTGGACCTGTATTAAAAATCAAGAGCATATATGGCAAGCAACAGTTAATAATCGTACCAATAAAGGTTCAAAATGTCCATATTGTAATGGGAGAGTCAATGAAGAAAATAATTTAACCATAACTCATCCGGAAGTGGCTGATGAATGGGATTACGAATTGAATGAAGGGTATAAACCAACCGATTTCACTTATGGTTCTGATCAAAAAATTAATTGGATCTGTAAGAAAAATAAATCACACAAATGGAATACAAGTATCAACAACAGAACTATGAACCAAAGTGGATGCCCATACTGTGCTGGAAAAGTGGCTACAAAAGATAATAATTTGAAGGTATTATATCCTGAAATTGCAAATGAATGGGATTATTCAAGTAACGGTGGATTAAAACCCGAAAATTTTCTACCACGATCAAAAAAGAAAATCAATTGGAAATGTGTAAAAGGCCACAAATGGAAAGCGAAAATAAGTGATAGAACGATAGGAACAAACTGTCCAAAATGCTATAATCAATCATCAAGATTAGAACTATTTATTTTTGCTGAACTGAAACATCTATTTGAGCAAGCAAAGCACCGTTTCAAGATAGATGGGACTGAGTGTGATATATATCTTCCTGAAATCAATCTTGCAATTGAAATAGATGGTAGTTATTGGCATAGTCTTGATAAGGATATCAAAAAAAATAATCATTTGAAAGATTGTGGCGTAAAACTATTACGTATCCGAGAGCATCCTCTGGAAAAAATTGAAAATTTAGATATTGTATATAAGAAAGATAAATCATACTTTGCTATCCTTAAGAAAATATTAAAAAAAATCGCTATATTCGATTTGATTGGTTCTGCTGAAAAGCAAAAAATCACTGCTTATATGGAAGAAAACAAGCCACAAAATGATAAACTATACAGAGAGATGATATTCTCTACAAAATTAGATGAAAACCTTGCTAAGAATTATCCTGAAATTGCTAAGGAGTGGGATTATGAAAAAAATTATCCACAAGAACCTGAAAATTTCACTCCTCATTCACATGAAAAAGTTGCCTGGAAATGTAAAAAAGGCCACAAATGGATTGCTCGAATAAAAGACCGAACTCGTGGGCGGGGCTGTCCATATTGCTCCAATAAAAAAGCACATCTAGATAATTGTCTAGCAACAATAAATCCAGAACTTGCAAAAGAGTGGCATCCATTCAAAAATGGAGACCTGACTCCCAACGATGTACTTCCTGGCTCAAAAAAAGACTATTGGTGGATATGTAAGAAAAATCATGAATGGAAAGCAAGTGTATATTCCAGAAATAATCGCCAGTTTGGATGTCCGTATTGTTCAGGGAAAAAAGTATGTTTTGAAGATAGTTTGGAAAATTTATATCCAGAACTTGCAAAAGAGTGGCATCCATTCAAAAATGGTTCAGTAAAACCTGGCCATATTTCCCCAAAATCTGAAAGAAATGTTTGGTGGATATGTAAGAAAAATCATGAATGGAAATATCGGATTAAAAATGTGGTTCAACAAGGATATACTTGTCCATATTGTCTTGAAAATGAATGAAATTCAATTTTTAGAAGTACAATTCTTTCTAATTTTTTGTAAATTTAAAATAATCAAAAAAAAACTAGACATATTAATGTAAAAAATTCAAGGTGATAAGATGCATAGAAGAAATAGATATGATATAATAAATGAAATACTGTACATTGCAAAAAATGGAGCCACCAAGACAAGAATTGTATATGGTGCCAATCTGAATAGCAAAATTGCAAAAATATACCTAAAATACCTGATTTCAAAAGAAATGATCCATAAACAACATGATTCCTTTTTCACTACAGAAAAAGGGAACGAATATCAAAAAGCAATTAAATCAGTACTCGAATTTGAATCAAAGAAAGTTTTAACTCAACAATTTAAGTAAATTTTTATTCCTACTTATTAATTTTTTCTCCTGACAGAATATTTTATGTTTCATTCGGATGACAATATATTCCATGGCAAGTCAGGATGTTCTTTTTTGATATTTTCAACATCATCCAATATTAATAAAAAATAATTTTCAACTGCTTTAATCTGATCCTCTTCACCCATAAACTTATTTAATGGTATTTCTTGTTTGATTCCACTCCAAACTTTTGAATCATCGAAAGCGAAAGTTGTCCATTTGTCGGGATACTTATGCTCGATTTCTTTTATAATTTGAATAATTTTATCATAGTTTTCCGATTTAGGACCAACTGCAATCTGTATCCCTACACGTGGAAAATCTGTCATACTTTTGCTTTGAAGCCAGTAACCCAACACTATTTCAAAATAATCTTTTTGGTTTTTGATAACAGTATATCGACCATAATTTCTCAATTGTGTCAATGCAGTTGATTCACTTGATACCCCACCAGCAACCAGAGAAAACTTCTCGGCAACTTTACCAAAAAGGGTTTCATTCATCATCTTTCTGACATTTAGAAAATTATTCATAGCAAGAATATCAACACTACTAAACTGATTATTTCCTGACAAATCATATTCCTCCATAAACATTAAAACCTCTTTGATCAGTGTACATTCTATATTCTCCTGATATTCTTTTAAAATTTTATAGACTTCATACCAACGCATCTGAACAAAAAAAAGTTTTTCTTTATTAGAGCAGTTTCTAAATATTATTTTCTCTTTTTTTGGTTCAAAATATTTAGTAATATAGATAAGTACACCTTTTTGAATAGAATTTGAATTATCCAAATGCTCAGCATACTTAGTAAGTTGTTGATATCCTTCCTGAGCATCAATTTTAGATTCAATAAATATCCATTGTTTTTCATTTTTGTTGAATAACTCTAAAAAAATATCTGGTCTGCTGCCTGCAAGGTGGTTTTCTAACCCTTCAAATGATCTTTGGGTATCAATCACCATTTGTTCATAATCAATTAATGGTGCTTTTGTAGAATCTAAAAAAGTATGAAGTATTTCAGGATTTGTTTTCAATAAATAAGCAAATATTTCTGTAAAGAAGTCTTCAACAGGTATTTGTTCATTATTTAATGATAATAGTTTTTTAAATAAATACATAGAACACCTATTCTATATTTTTTTATGTAAAATATGAATTTATTTATTTTCATGATTTATTATATACATTTTTTACGATACAATTTTAAATTTATAAAAAAGAGCAATATAAGATTTTTGTTTTAAATTCATAAAGTCTATAAGGTAATATGAGTACTTTTTTACAATACACATGGTTAAAATTAAAATGTAGTTAAAAACACTCATAAACATGCTTTGAAGTAAATATTATTCCTGAATGTAACATGTTTAATTTAACATTAAGATTAACTTAAAAAATAAACTTAAATACTGAACCGACTCAAAACAGTGTGATTACGATTTTCTAGAAGCAATCATATTGAATGTATATATTTTTACTTAGGTCAACCTGGTATTATCAAGATTTGTTGGAAATTTCCTGCATTTCCAGTAAAGTTAACTCAATTTTAGTCTATGTCACCAATTGATTGTAAATCAAAAATAAAGGACGAGTTCTCATATCACGTTGTAAACGATTAACTATTAATGAGAAATTTGATTTCACTGATCATTTAATGATTTGTTTTTTTGATAGTTTCATTATTTAAGCCAATTTTGTTATGCAGTTTAATAACCATATCTGCAGGCTTGCGAATAATATCTTTTTGTTTCTCAGGAATCGTTTCACCATTACAATCCTCACCTGCTAACTTTATAATTGAATTACACACATCTAATGTTAGTTCTGCATGCCATATCATCGCATCAGCAATTGCTTTCTTGATTGTTTCAAGATCTATATGGCCACTCTCTATTGAAATATAGAGTCTTTGTAAAAAACTTAAGTACATGCTTAAATGCTGGTGCTCTGTGAGACCATCTAGTTTTCCATAAAAATGAGGTTTAGGTCCTTTTTTAGAATAAGAATAAACAAATCTACATGCAATATCCTCTGTAGTAATTCCTCCATTTTCAACTCTTTTATTAAGATTGGAGAGTGCCGTTCTGTGAAACATGAACTGTTTAGAATAGAACTCTTCTATGTAGGAGATAGTTCTATATATTCTAATTTTTTCAGCATCTGTTTTACGATTTTCTTTCAGGGTATATGCACCGAAAATTACTGACAATACACCAATAATCGCTAAGAGTCCAGCATCTGCGCTTACATTGTCCAAAAAAAATAAACTCAATGATGCCAGTATTGTAATCATCAAGAGTAAACCTTCTGCACTCACAAAAAACATAAAATATGAATTGAATAATACCAGTATTGTAATTAATCCGATAAATGAAATATTTTTTAAATTTACAATTCCCCACATACAAATCATCCTGAAATTATATGATTAATGTATAAAATCATATAGATTATTATATGATATACATTTGAGAACTATTTGTCAGTAAATAAGATTCTCAAATCATTCTAAATGCCTATGTAAGTGTTAAATACTAAATATTATTTGAAAATCATTGGTTATGTCACTAAATATCTGTAAAGTCTTCTAGAATTTCAGATAAAATCGCTCAGGTCTTATGAATAGAATATATAATCATAAGATTTCAATTGACAAGTAACTGAATGTAATTTGTATAATAGGAAAAATTTTAGAAAATTAGATGGAAAAGACACATGAATATTCTCTATTAATTCCTTAACTCCTATTGGGACGATGCGTGTCAAAAATTTATCTGATTCTAAACTAAATTAGTAGTATTCTCCTTCATTATCATGATATTGTATCAATTTAATTTCTTCTTTTCTCACATAGCACCATTAATGAATAGAAGATTTGGAATACAAAAATCATCAACAGACTTGATAAAAATATCATACATACCATATGCTATTGAAACTTTCAATAATCTTTGAAATTTCATTATATCTGGATGCTCAGGATCATCATTCACAGATAGAACTATTATGTTATTTTTGATAAAATCAAATTCAAAAACCAGTTCATCTTCTGTTTTGGAAACAACTCTTTCCTGAATGCTGTATGACATGCTTAATGATAATATTAAAATATTATTTATATGTTTTCCAATTTTTTTGGTTATTTCATTAAGTTGAAAATTATAAAGTAAATAGATATATTTTCAATTCTAAAAACTATAAACAAAGGATGATTTTTCATTTCTGTTTAAATTGAGCAACAAATAATGTATTTATTTTTGTGATTTTTGACTGTCTCCAATAAGGGACAGAATTAATAAAATTTAGCAATATTGTGACACAACCATTAAGGTTCTACATAATGTCTAAAATTTAATTTAATGGTCATTTAAATAATAAGTTTACTTTAATTTTTAAGCGCTTTATATTTCTACTCGATATTTCCTTGGTTAATACCCAAAAGGCGCTGAAATTGATTTATGGGTAGATATAATGAAAAAATATAATTGAGCCATATATCTCCATGGGAAATCTTATTTTTTATTGATCTTTCTTTTAAGAAGACTATTCTTTGACCTTCGTTCTTAAAATATAATTATAAAAATGTAAGGAGGACAACATCAGTTGTCCATTTTTACTTATCTTATTCTTTACTTACCATTTTCTCTCCTAATAGACATCATTACCAACATTCCAACACCCATTACAATCAATAGTGGAGTTGCAGAAGGTACATCCTTCTTTGGTGGCATACCAAAATAGTGGCTTGGATATTCATTCGATTGAAGAAATGTTCCAGAAAAATAGATTGAAAAATGCTCAAAAAAACTTAGAAGTTTAAGAGTAGTTTAATCTAGATCTAATTGTTCATTTCAAACCTTGTTATAGTGGATGTTGCTAAGCAACTGATAGATATTTTGTTAAATGAAATAGTTCATTTCAAACCTTGTTATAGTGGATGTTGCTAAGCAACTGATAGATATTTTGTTAAATGAAATAGTTCATTTCAAACCTTGTTATAGTGGATGTTGCCAAGCAACTGATAGATATTTTGTTAAATGAAATAGTTCATTTCAAACCTTGTTATAGTGGATGTTGCCAAGCAACTGATAGATATTTTGTTAAATGAAATAGTTCATTTCAAACCTTGTTATAGTGGATGTTGCCAAGCAACTGATAGATATTTTGTTAAATGAAATAGTTCATTTCAAACCTTGTTATAGTGGATGTTGCCAAGCAACTGATAGATATTTTGTTAAATGAAATAGTTCATTTCAAACCTTGTTATAGTGGATGTTGCCAAGCAACTGATAGATATTTTGTTAAATGAAATAGTTCATTTCAAACCTTGTTATAGTGGATGTTGCTAAGCAAGTAAGTATAAGAACGAGTTCAAACTATATATATCTTTCTATGAAACGTCTGTATTTTCTTAATATCCAAATAACAAAACGTCTTCGTATTGCTCCCAGTATAATACATGCTCGGTTTGATTGTATTTTAACATATTATAGATGTTTTTTTCTTATTGCTCAATCAATTAATGAATTCACCCTCTTTAATTCTGTTTGGGCTCTGTAGAAATCCTTATGTAAATAATAATTGTAAATGAGTTATACTTTTCGATGTTATGTATTAACATCTTACATTTTACTTCCTTTACCTGGTTTCTGTACTTTCTTGACTTAATTTCTTCACCATACCTTCTTTTCAGAACTGAGAACATTGTTTCTACCAGGTTTCTCGAATGGTAGAGTTTTTCATCAAACTCTTCAACCATTTTCCTACGGTATTTGCCGTTTATTTTCTTTCTTTTCCTCTGTCTTACAGGGATAAGAGGACTTGAATTCATGTTCTCTCGTATGAGAACATGAATTTGTTCAGAGTCATACCCTTTATCCAGGACATAGTATTCTGAATAACGAAGTCTATGACATTGCTTCAGCAATGTTTGTGCGTGTTTTGTATCGTGTACAGGCTTACCTGAGATCTTAAATCCAGTAACAATAAATTTTTCAACATCAATTGCTATACTTGTTTTTAGATATGATCTCCTTTTCTTTCCAGTCCTCATTGAATAATAGTAACTACAATGACCACCCGTAAATCCACGATAGCGTCACTAAATTGCTGTAAAATTATAATTAGTCCTGTACCTTATTAGAGTTTAATCAAAAACTACAATGAAAATATTAATATCGAAATGTTTCACATTCAAATGTCAGTTTATAATATATTTGTGACTCTCATATATGATTTTTAAAATCTAACCAATTTATTTAGTGGGGTAGTAGTACATTACATCACCATACATCCCATCATCCATATGTGGACTTTCCAAGTAAGAATAAGAGTATGGTCCTTCAATCACTCGCATAAAATCTTCTGGATCATATCCTCCATAATTTATTGTAGTTATTGTTTGCTCAGATGAGTCTTTTGGAAGAGCAGTTCCCTGTACAACAGCAATTTGTGGGACATTTTTTAGATACAACCCATTGTCCACCCATATGGTAAACGAAATTCCATCACTTACCACCTTCACTTTTCTTTCCATAATTATCTCCTTTTTAGTAATTTAAATCTAATTAGTTAAATAAAGATGACTGCTTAAAGTAAAAAGATCTAATTAACTAAAAAAATATGCTAAGATAATATACTACTATTACCTTAACAAATATTATTTAAAACCGATTCAGTCTTCAATGATTCCTTCTCATATACATTAATGAGAAAAATCCTATAAATAAGACTGTAATTATACCCGAAGCAGTTGGAACATCAGCGCTTGTCGCACCTCTATATCCAAAGTAGTATGCAGCATCAGTATCTTGTATTTCTATCTCATCATACCATCCAGTTACTGTAACGGTATTCATCTGTTGTCTAGTATATGCTCGACTCGTCATGATACATACCTTTGATTCACCTGGTTCAAGTTCATCAATTTCACAGATAATACCCAGTTTATCATCAATTACTATAATATGTGTAAGTTGAACATCACCGGTGTTTGTAACACTGAATTTCCATTCGATAATACTTCCCAGATGAATTACCGGTCCGGGTGGTTCATTCACATGTTCACCATTGATAAATTTTTGAATACTGATGTTTTGTGTTCCAATTTCATGTAAGTGTTGGAAACATGGATATCCATCATTAATATCTGCTTGTATGATCCAGATCTTTTCAAAATCCCATCCAACATAAGTATTGTTTGCATGTGGATATGTCATTTCTGATGTATTACGTTCCTCACCACCATCTGATACATCAAGTCCTGATGTTTCGGTGTTCCAATATGAATTGCTAATTGTGCCACCATCATTATCTCCAACCAGTCCACCGATATAATCATTACCAATTACATTTCCAGTTGCATATGAATTGCTAATTGTGCCACTATTCAAACCAACCAGTCCACCGATCCAACTAGAGCCTTCAACACTTCCTGTTGCATATGAGTTTTCGATGTTTCCTCGGTTATTTCCAACCAACCCACCGACAGACCAACTCCCGTCAACATTTCCAGTTGCAAATGAAGTAATAATTGCTCCATCATCACGACTTTGACCAACCAGTCCACCAACATTAGCAAAACCATTTACATTTCCAGTTGCATATGAGTTTTCGATGCTTCCTCGATTATCTCCAACCAGTCCACCGATCCAACTAGAGCCTTCAACACCTCCTGTTGCATATGAATTGTTTACTGTGCCCGAATTCGACCCAGCAAGTCCACCGACATATTCCCAACCATCAACATTTCCAGTTGCATATGAATTGTTTATTGTGCCTGAATTCGACCCAGCAAGTCCTCCAACATTAGCAAAACCATCAACATTCCCAGTTGCATATGAACTTTCAATAAATCCATTATTATAACCAACCAATGCACCCACATAACTTTGGCCTAGTTGGCCTGTTATAATATCTACATCAACTAATCCAACATTTTTAATTTCTGCACCAAAGCCAGTATATCCAAATAGTCCAATATAACTTGTACCAGACCTATTAATATAAAATCCAGTAATCTCATAACCATTACCATCAAATGAGCCAGTGAAATGATAACCAGTAGTATTACCTATCGGCTCAAATCCAGCACCATCATTCCAGTTCACAGTATCAGATGCATCAATATTATCAATTAGAACATAATGCGCAGATAGATCTAATTTCATGTTTTGCAGTTGATCAATGTTAGATATCTGATATGGATTGTCTGTTGAACCATCGCCACCTGCAAATGCTGATACTGGACTTATTAAAAATATAGTTAATAATATCAGTATTGCAGATAGCACTAGTACCAATTTAACAAGTAAATTATATTTTGTATTCCCAATTCCCCACATAAAAGAATTCCTCCTAGAAGTATATAAACAGTTTATAAAATGTTATAAATATATGAATAGGAATAATTTGTCAGAAAATAAAATTCTAGATGATGTCTATAATTCAATTTAATTTAATGCTCATGTGAAGAATAAGTTTAAGTTTGCCTTTTTACGTGCTTTATATTTCTAATAGATATATTCCAATAGTTTATGTCTATACGACGCTGAGAATTGATTTATGGATGGATAGAATGAAAAAATATAATTTATTCATATCTCTCCATGGTAAATCTTATTTTCATTGACCTTTCGCTATTATAGTATAATCAAAAAAGAATGTTTCCTGAACGTAACGTGGCTCATAAAAAAATAAAACTAAACATTTTAACAAATATTGAACTTGTTTCAAACTCTTTTTTTCACCTGTTCTATATGTGTCCTTTTTGTGAATGAACCTATTTCAAAACTCCTTTTTCTATTGTAGAAAAAATAAATAAGATTATTTAGAACTCTATTAACCGCTATTTTTGCTAGACCGAATTTGGTAAATTTTATTCTATTTGAGTTTTGAAATAGGCTCAATCATAAAGGATAAACATGTCCAACATCACATATAACAATAATAATCAAATCGAATTTTAGTCTTTTATTGATGGAAGTCGGACAAATAGATCGGAAATGTTATTTTGATTATGTTATTTTCATCTAAAGATCTATTATTTTTTCATTGGGTTAGAAATCTATGCATTTTTAAAATTATTTTATAATTAATTCGATAGATGTTGACTTTTTGTGGATTATTGGATATTTTGCGTTATACATCGGAAGATGATAATTTTATTCAAAAGATATATGAAGATGGTTAATGATATTGATTTTTTATTTTGTTAGATGTTTATTGATATACATTAGAAGTACTTTGAAGATTAAGATTAATGTAATATGTTGGATGTTGGTACTGTTTTTATGTCGGAATATGATATATTAAATTTTTACATCGGAAATGTTTTGTTTAGTTTATAGATTTTCATTTTTAAATATAAATTTGAATTTTTGATTAAACAGAAATCCGACAGATAATTTTCCAATGTAAATTTAAAAATCAAAAATAGTAGTTTTCATTTGCACCAAGAGATTTAGTTCAACTGATACTATTTTCAAATTACAATATTTTCACCTATTCACCTGGTGCAAATGAAAAAATCTGATATTCTATCGATATTGTATCATCTATTTTTTTGATATTCTCTCACCAGTTCTCGCAATAATACCATATCATATTCGAGTCTTTCTTTATACGTCATAGATGAATATTTTTTTTGATTCAGGAAACAGGATGTATTGGTGCTCAATCATTTTCATGCCATACATATGCAACAGACTCATTTTTTTAAATATTCAATTGACTATACTATTTATTCTTTGTTAATTATTTTGAATTAATCAATTACTTTTTTAAATATAAATTTATTTTTAAAAATGAACACGTTTTTTTAGTTGGATAATAAAATACATGGGGAAACAATGTATGCGGAGCATATAAGTAATTTCTATACTACGAAGTATGATAGGAAAAATTGATATAAAAAATATAATCCTAAGTCCTGTTATATGTCATAAATTCATTTTTACATATAAATTTGAAATTCAATCACCCTGGTATTATTGCAAGAGTTTTTTAAGTTAGAGTGAAAAAACAAGTTTCGTATTTATAATTCTATTGTCATAACAACTGGATTATGATCACTATATCTTCTGATGCTTTCATTTTCAATTACTGCACAATCAACAATCCTATTAGATATTTGTTCGCTCAGGAAAAAGTAATCGTTTTGCCATTTCACTTTACTTTTAGAATGCCTGAGTGTTTGAAGTGGATATGGTTTGTTCAACTTTTTGAAGGCATCTTTTAATCCAAAATCTTCTAGTCTTTCAAAGAATATTTTATGTGATTCCCCCTTCTGCTTTTGATCTATTTGTAAACTAGCATTAAGGTCACCTCCTAATATGATATTTCTCTTCCCGTTTATTCTCCCACAAAATAATCCTGTTAAATCAGATAAGATCCTATGAAGATTTGTAATTGCAAAACCTTTATTTGGACCATTATTTTCAATTAATCCATATATTGAAATTAGGGTTAAATCTATAACTCCAATGGTTGTATTTGCAATTGAAAATACCCCTTTAAAGTCACTTTTTATTGTTTCTTCTTTTAATTCGTATTTCTGACTATAAATTCCCGATCCCCATGAGCGATTATCTCCTATTTCATTCCAGACCAAGTGCTTGTCATCTTCATTGAGGTATGCTGTCGGTCTTGCTTCTTGAAATAATATGATATCTGCATCAATTTCATTTAATAAATAATCCCACGCATCTTTGTGATATGATTTATAGAAGGGATAAGCCATATTCCAAGTTGCTATTCTGAGATTCATTTAATTATAAAAAAAGGAAATTGAATTATAAAAAAATTATGGGATATTTAAGTTGTATTCATTTTGTATCTTGTTTATTTTGACGATAAACTCATATTATCTATTATCAACTATAAATTATTGATTATATTTGGATTATATTTTGAGATAAATATTACCAAATTTATCATCAAATTATGTATTTTACGAACATCTCATTTCAGTTCTAAATATGAAAAAAAACATAATATGCTTATACACTCATAATAAATATTCGGAATTAGTAGTAAAATATGAGAAATTTACAACTGAAATCATATGTGTGATTCGTTAGAATTGTTATTCATTTTAAAAGAATATTAGATCTTGTATGTTTGATGTTATGCGGGAAAAAGGTGTATCCAGGGTTTTGAACTGGTTCAATACGTACTTTCTTAGATGATATTATTTTTAATCTTAATTTGAATGATGTTTAATCCATTTCTTTACTTTTTCAATTAACTCTATTTCTGACTGCTCCTTTGTTACAGCGTAACCGTCCACATGCACCCAAAATTTATCATTTGACTTTGTTACATTAAACTCAGGTAATTTTGATTTTATTTGTTTCTTAGAATTTGAGTTAATAGATTTGAAATAGTTATTCCAGAATTCCTTTCTTAAATCACCTTGAAAAAATTCATGCATTTCTGATAGTTCAAATATATACCTGCATTTGCATAGTACACAGACCATCTCTTCACATATTTCATAACTTTTATTTTTAAAAAATGTATTATCTACCCAATTATTACATTTACAGGATTCTTCATGCACTTTGAAAAAGAGTTGCTTATCAGATATTATTATCATGATAGATGATTTTTAAAATTGATTTACATAAATCTTTAAGAAGCACAGTGAAAGTATTTGTGTTAAAATATTTTAATGAGCCTATTTCAAAACTCAAATAGAATAAAATTTACCAAATTCGGTCTAGCAAAAATAGCGGTTAATAGAGTTCTAAATAATCTTATTTATTTTTTCTACAATAGAAAAAGGAGTTTTGAAATCGGCTCATTGTAAATCTGAACATATTTTTGGTCAATCCATTTTGGATTATCGAATTATTTTGGACATTGATTAATACATCTATATGACGTGCCAACAGTTTTTTCAAACATGGTCACAATAATTAATGTATGGAAGCCATGAGATGTCGATAATTCTAACCCCCCGTTCCTACCCATGGCTTCAATAATCAAACTATTTAGTTAGTTATAATATTTTGATATTGTTTATATCTAGTAGTTATTGTATTCCTGTAATCTAAGTAAATAGGAACTCACCTCCGATGCCTGAATGCAACTTGTTTTAAAAAGAATTACAGAGGCACAATCTCCACTCAATCATTTTTATTAATTTTTATAGTATAGCAAGTCCCATTTGAATTATCTAGTTCAATTTCTGCTGATAATTGCTTGGATAAGAGATTAATTATTTTCATTCCAAGAGAGTTTGAATGATTGCAATTCAAATCTTGTTTTATTCCAATCCCATTATCACTGACAATTATTTGATAAATATTCTCTAATTCTTTAAATGAAACAGATATTATTCCTGTATTTGTGCCAACAAAGGCATGTTTATAAGAATTTGTAATAATTTCATTAAGAATGAGTCCTAACGGAACAATATAGTCCATATTTAAGTATGTTTGATCAAGGTTTAATTTAGTTTCAATTGATTTGTCATACGAATTGTAAGTTTGCCTAATATGATTTACAAGGCTGGTAATGTATTCTGAAATTTCTATGCTAGCAACACTATCTGACCGATAAAGATTCTCATGTGCAATGGACATTGAACGAATTCTATTCTGACTGTCGCTAAATACATTTTGTATTTTTTTATCATCTTTAAATAAACGTGCCTGCATGTTAAGCAAACTGCTAATAACCTGTAAATTATTTTTTACACGATGATGTATTTCATGCACAATTAGTCGATTTTGCTCTAACTCTTTAATTTTTTTATGATCTGTTATATCTTCACCAATGCTTCCAATACTTTTAATTTTCATGCTCTCATCATGCAATGGAAATAAGACAGTTCGGAATGTTCTTTGTATACCATTTATTGATATAGTGTCTTCGACGACTAAATGAGATGATTTTTCACTTACTTCTGACATTCTTTGTTTAAATTGTTTGGCGGTTTCCTCAGGCATCATTTCTTCGAATTTATTACCAATTATCTCATCTTTGCTTTTATCAAACAAATCACAGAGAAACTTGTTAACATACTGATAACGGCCATCCAGAGATATTTCTGAAACTATGAGGGGAGTGTTTTCAAGAAACGCGTCTAGTCTCTTATGTACCTCTTTTAATTGAGATTCAATTTGTTTGCGTTGAAGTGACTGTCCGATGTTTGCAGCAATATCTTCAAGCAAATTGATGTCATTTGAAGTGAATAATCCTTTACTATATCCATTTAATTGCAAAGTGCCAATTATACGATTTTTTATCTTAATGGGAATGATGGCAACGGATGCATACCCTTCATGGATGCACTGATTTCGTGGATTATAGCGAGGATCTTCATTTTCTGGAACTTCTAGAAAGGGGAAAGAGTTGTTAGTACATGCACTTCCATATTCTGTGAATAGTGGGTTGCAGGGATCAGTACTTCCAGTAATTACCAGTCCACATGTACATTCAAGACAGATTGATCCATCTTCATTGCGACATATACCATCCTCAACATTTCGACTTTTAAGCGTGTTTTCTTTTGTTAAAAATTCATTTGAAAAACCTTTTTGAAAAATATAGGGATAATCATCCTTTTGTCTTAGCCGAATTCCGATTGCATCTGCACCAATATGATATTTAATTTCAGATAACATTTTAGATAAAGATTCATCTATATCTATTGGCTCATTAAGAATTGAAAGAATTTTACTATACAATATTCTATTATTTTCTATTTGTTGTTTATCAGTAATATCTCTTGCAGCAGCATAAATAAAGTCCCCATATGGATGGGATTTCCATTCGATATATTTATATGAGCCATCTTTGCATTTACATCGATTTACAAAATTCGCAATTTTTTGTTGTTTTTTAAGTTTTTTTACGACTTCATTTGTGCTTTCTATATCTTCTGGATGAACGAAGTCACAAATTTTCTTATTTTTCAGTTCTTCGATAGAATATCCAAAGAGATTAGACCACTCTTCATTTAAATGATGAAAGTTACCTTCTGTATCTGCAATACACAACAAATCAAGATTGACTTTAAAATATCTATTTAGTTCTTCTTTGCTTGATAATATTTCTAATTCGGATAGTTTTTGTTTAGTAATATCTCGAATTTTGAGGACAAATTTTTTTCTATCTTTGTTTTGGAAATATCTAACTTCTACTCCAAACCACTTATGCTCATTGGATTCAAAAGACGAATACTCAAAATACTCCTTTTCCCCTTTAATTGCTGATTTTTCAATGGCTGAAATGATATTTTCAGAAACGGTTGGGAAAATATCTCGAATACCTTTACCTATGATTTGATCTTTTGGCAAAAACAATAATTCATCATTTGAAGTAATTGTTTTAGTGCAAATGTAATTCTCATTCAATTCAATGATAGTACCGTCTATCAAATGCAACAACATTTCATTTTCTTCAATTTCACTATTTTCTTTACTATTCTCAACGAAAAGTGCTACAAAATAGCCTTTTTGTGGTGAGAAAGCAGTTCCATGATAGAACTTATCTGTTGACTCGCAAAAAAAGTCAAAGTTTTTTTTGTTTCCATTAAGTGCAACATTACTCAAGAATTCAACCCAATCGCGTTCTCCATCTCTGATATCAGGTACTACCTCAGTAATTCTTTTTCCTATTATTTCATGAGATTGTAAACCAGTGACCTCTTCAAATTTAGAATTAATTTCTAAAATTTCGTAATCATATGGAATTCCAGATTCATCTGAAATGATTTTGCAGTAGGAGTAAGCCTCCATCATATTATCTGAAAAAAAAGTTGGGATAATCTTCCTATAACTTTGAATAGACATTTTTTCACTCACGTTTTTGGTATAAAGATATTATGTGTTATAACCTGCTTTTTTAAATATAGTTTGAAAAATTTCTAAACTTCTTTTGAACATTTGATATATTATAAACAGGTTTGATTAATTTTAAATCACAATTAAGTTTTTCAAAACAATGGTTTAGCGTTAAATTTTATTCTACTTTAAGTTACTGCTATTCGACAAAGGTTGTGTCACTATTTTGCTGTAAATCATCTACATTTCTAATAAATTGATCATATCTTATGAATTGTATATTCATAAGACACCAATAGCAATGGAAACAGTTTATAGACAAAATATGAACGTAACTTGCTTTAAATTCTAGTAAAACTAGTTTATTATTTTATCAGTAAAATAAATTTTTTAATATTGGAAAATTAAACTAAAGTCTGTGATCCAAACAAATAAAAATTAAAAAAGTAGAAAGGATGAATTAGTAAAAATCCTTTCATCTATTTTTATATTTGATACCTACCAATGCTATCACTGAAATCATTAATAATGCGATTAATATGATAGTCACTGGAAATTCTCCTTGAACTGTATCATCCAAGGGTTCAGATTCAATTCCAGGCTCTTCTTTTGGCTCAGATACAACATCTCCAGCCAATTCATCACCATTTATACTAAATATTGAAAACCCAGTATTTTCGGCAACAAAATAATAGAATCTATCATCCTCACCCGTTTGTTCAGTAGGTAATCTATTCCATGCACCATTCTCATATTTCTCTTTTCGAATAGTGGTTTCATCGATGTTCTCTTGTTCAACCCAATCTTTACTCACACGGAAATAAATCAAAATATTATCCGCAGTATCTTGATTGATTGTACCACTTCTTCCAACACCAATATTTAAATAACTATAGACCTTTCCTGTTGACTCTGGTACGTTTGCAGGCCTTTCTCTTAATGTTTGTACATTAGATATAACACGACCTTCATCTCTTTTAGAATTAAAAGATATTTCTGTTACAGGAACATCATCGCTAACTATATTAAACGTAGTTGTTCTGCCTGGTATAACACGTTGAGATGATGAAGCACTATGTTCAATATTATCAGCATCATCGTATGGTGGACTTACTGAACTTCTCATTGAACTTGATGAATCAGGTTTAGGTTCAGGTTTTGGTTCTAATACTTCATAATGATCATACATACTCAATAAATATGGATAACCATCATTTACCAGAGAATCAATATTCCAAACATTAGTGAAATTCCAGTTTGGTTCAAATGTTGATACCTGTTTCATATTCGATGTAGATATGCCTGTTACATTTGCATATTCACTCATATTTCCTACACCTATTGTTTGTCCAGATGTATCAATGTCCCAATATGAACTTAATATAGTTCCATCTGTTTTATTTCCAACTAATCCACCTACATCTTCACCACTACCAACCACATTGCCAATAGAATATGAATTGGTTACATTTCCACCATCCAATATTATGCCAACTAATCCACCTACTGAATTATTGCCTATGACATCACCAGACGAATGTGAATTATATATTGTGTTGCCCAAAAATGTACCCAATTCTACACCAACTAATCCACCAACATAATCTCCACCTTGTACATTTCCAGTCGAAAAAGACTCATTTATAAATGAATTCATCGAATATCCAACTAATCCACCTATAATATTTGAATAATTGGAACTAATAATAACATCACCAGTAGAAAATACATTAGTTAGTTCTGAATCAGGGGTAAATGTAAGACCTGCAAATCCACCTACAAATCGAACTCCTTGTCGTGGATAATCAATATAAAACACATCATCAGGTTTTATACTATTATCACCTAAAATATTAATACCAATATCTCCCGTTGAATAAGAATTTACAATATTTATATTTTCATTGGATAAAACAATAAAACCGGTATGACCGCCTATAAATTCAATTCCACATCGTATATTTCCATCATAAATTTTCTCATCACCTAAGATGTTTATATTTATTTTACTATCTGAATATGTATCATTAATATCCCCGTCGAAATTCACACCACTAAAACCTCCAACGTTATTAATAAATGAACCGATAAAATCATCATTAAATTCTAAATTAATATCAAATGAAGAATTTGAATTTAATATGTCTCCACCCGTTTTATCATTACCATTCACACCAATAAAACCGCCTATAAATGAGATTCCAGCATTTTGTAAATATTCATTCACGCTTAAATTGAGACTGCCTTTTGAATATGAATTGGAAATATCTCCATCATTTTCACCAATGAAGCCACCTATTAAACGGATATAACTATGATCCATAAATCCATTAATATCAATATTTATATCAACATTAGATGATGAATCATCTACATTTCCATCATCATTGTAGCCAATAAATCCACCTATTCTTGAAAATTCCATATAAGAGTTTATAGTGTGATTTCCTATAATTTCAATATTCATTTCACCATTTGAATGCGAATTAGTTATATTTCCGAATTCATTATAACCTATTAATCCACCTATTTCGGTAATTTTATTTGTTGATACATTCCCATTAATTGAAATATCAATGTTGCCTATGAATTCAGAATCTGTAACATTACCCATATTATGTCCTACAAGACCACCAATAAGTTGAATATCGTCAGTTAAATCACCATCAAAGTTGATAATAATGTCTCCTGTTGCATGTGAATTAATAATTTCTCCCTTATAATCTTGATATGCCATATTTATTCCAACTAACCCACCAGCAATGTCTGAACTGAATATCTTACCTGTTGCATATGAATTTTCAATAAATCCTACATTCATACCAACTAATCCACCAACCCTCTTATCGCCAAACACATCACCATTAGCATGTGAATCTTCAATATAACCTTCGCTCATGCCAACCAGTCCACCAACTCGGTCTATACCATTCACATCACCATTAGCATATGAATTTTCAACATGACCTTCATTCATACCAACCAGTCCACCAACTCTTTCTATACCATTCACATCACCTGTTGCGTATGAATTTTTAACAAGTCCTGCATTCATACCAACCAGTCCACCTGCAAAAAAATCACCTGATACATCACAGGTAGAATATGAATTTTTAATAGTCAATAGCATTCCACCTTCACTACCAACTAACCCACCTACAAAAGCAACACCCTGTACAATTCCTGTTGAAAATGAATTATCAATAGTTCCATCTTTATTCCAACCAACCAATGCACCCACATTCTCTCTACCCATAATATTTACATTAATCAATCCAATGTTCGAGATTTCTGCACCGGAATTAGTTGTACCAAACAAACCAATACCATCTTCATTAGATCTATTAATATATAAATCACTTATTTCAAAACCCTGACCATCAAATGTTCCTGTAAATTCATTACTTAAATAACCAATTGGTGTGAATCCTTGACCATTATCCCAAGTTTCAGTTACAGATGCATCAATGTCATTAACTAAAATATAATGTTTATCTAAACCAAATTCCATTGCTTGTAATTCTTCAACTGTTGATATTTCATAAGGACTTTCAGTTGTTCCATCACCATTTTCAAATAATTGATATGATTCAAACAAAGAATCAATATATGGATAACCATTATTTACGGATGGATGATATTCCCAATCAAGATTACTATCGAAATTAAATGTGTCCAATGATTTTGGATATGTTAGATTTTCAGTAGTATCTCCATATCCACCACTTGATTCAATTAAACCCGATGTCTCAATATTCCAATATGAAATATCAACAATGCCTATGTTTTCACCAATTAAACCACCCGTATTATAATTACCATATACTTCACCAATTGAATATGTATTCATAATAACTCCATCAGCATCATTTAAACCAACTAATCCACCAACATAATCATTACCATTTACATTTCCAGTAGAATATGAACCCTCGATATTCTCAAAATTATAACCGACTAATCCACCTATAAAATCATTACCATTTACACAAGCATTTGCATATGAATCATCAATAGTCCCAGAATTAATGTTTCTACCTACTAAACCACCAACGTCATTATTTCCATTTATACAACCATTTGTATATGATCTCTCAATAGATCCTGCATTTTCACCAACCAATCCAGCAACTCTGTTATTACCAAATATAGTTCCAGTTACATATGATTTCTCAATGTATCCTGAATTTTCACCAACTAATCCGCCTACTCTGTCACTACCAGTTATAGTTGCATCAATCAACCCAACATTTTTAATTTCAACAATAGAATCTGTAACTCCAAACACACCAACATGATCATCAGTTGGTCTGTTAATATGAAGACCAGTTATTATATGATCAAATCCATCAAAAGTGCCTGTAAATTCATCACCCTCGCTGCCTATTGGATTAAATCCTTTTCCATCATACCAATCAGTAGTTCCAGATGCATCAATATCATTACTTAATCTATAATGTGCATCTAAGAATATATCCATTGCTTGTAATTCTTCAATATCACCTATTATATAAGGTAATTCAACAGTGCCATCACCGCTACCAAAAACTGCATAGGAATCAAACAAAGGCTCTAAATATGGATAACCATCATTTACAGAACGATGTGTTGACCAATCACCTGTAAAATCCCATGAATCAAGTGTATTTTTTGTATTTGGATATTTTAAATCCTCAGTTGTTATTCCATAACCACCATCTGAATCCGTTACATCTGTGGCATCGATGTTCCAATATGAGTTAATAATTGTTCCATCTTCTTCTACATTATAACCTATCAAACCACCAACTGCTGTACCAGTGTCTTGTACATTAGTGCTAGAATAAGAATCAACAACAGATCCATGATTTCGACCAACTAGACCACCAACATAAAGTGAACCTTTTACATACTCTCCACTCATTACATATGTTCTCTCTATATTACCAGTATCAATATTTTGACCAACTAAACCACCTATCATATGACCAGTACCATTAATATTACAAATTACATATGAATTTAAGATATTTCCATGGTTCTGACCAACTATACCACCTATCACACTCTCTCCTTCAATCATAGTATATACAAATGAATTTTCAATATCTCCTTTATTAGTTCCAACTAATCCACCAATATTACCATCTGCTAATATGTACCCAAGTGAATGTGAATTATTAATCTTACCCTTATTTTTTCCAGCCAATGTACCTACTATGTTCGAACCAGAAATTTGTGCATTTCTCAAGTTTACATTATTTATTTCACCACCAACTCCTATTGTTCCAAATAAACCAATACCAAATGTTATTTCTGGTTTATCAATATATAAGTGCATTATTGTATAATTTTGTCCATCAAATGAGCCTGTAAAACCTCCATCTGTTGGATTACCTATTGGTATAAAACCCACACTATGACTATCATACCATTCTTTTGTCTCAGTTGCATCAATATCATTCATTAAAGTATAGTTTGCACCCAGATCATAACGCACTTCCTGTAATTGATCAACATTAGTTATCTGATACGGATTTCCAGGTGTTCCATCACCTTCACCTGAAAATCCTATTGCTGCACCTTGACCAACAAATGAAAATGTAATCAAAAATAATGCCATACATAACAATAATACGTTTTTAAACGATACCATATTTAATACGTTTCTAAAGATCAAACTAGTATATTTGGTCATAATTTGAATTATCCTTTAAATTTGATATAAGCCGAATGAAGTGGCTATGTATATGTCATTTAATAACTTTTTTATCTGTACTTTAATTCTAAGAATAATTTCTACTGTATTTAAATATCAAATAATCTTTGCTCGATACGAGCGAAGACTATTTAAAGATCAGATATCATATAAGTATTGCACAATTTTGTGTAATATGAAATAAAATATTGCAAATAGGGTTTGTGGCTATCGAAAATCGAACCGTAGTCCGCGCGGGACTATTACCTTTTTTTTAACTCTGTCTTGCATCTTATCAATAGCAACTGTCAATCTATTCCAGTCCAGACCACACCAACTGATATTTGTATGATTATTTTCAAATATATTGTTTCTAAATACTTTGTTTTCTAAATTTACTGATTACAAAATGCTTTTATTGAACCAGATACTTATTTATTCTCATAATATATCGTAGGCAGGATTTGATGTGTTCTAGATTAATTGTTATGGTGCTGTTTCTTGGAGCTGCATTAGCCTGCCCTGCAGGTGGTACTGAATATCAGGAAAATCCTGGTATAGTGATTTCTGATATTTATTCTGATATCAGCTCAGGTGATGTTTTGATCTATTCCGAAAATGAGTTCCGGGATATGAGAATGCAGATTCAGTTATCCAGGAAGGACAATGTGCTGCAGACCGTGGTTATTGATATAGATCATATCAGGGTTGGTTCTACGACTATGAAGGCCTTTAGCTGGGATATAGGGGTCACTGAAGATGGACTGTATACAGTCACTGCCAGTATATATGACAATGATCAAAAATTAACGTCTGTTACCTATAATTTCGTTCATGGAAGGCCTGCGATTTCAAGTATTATGGTTGACAGTGTTTCCTCAGATTCTGCCGGGATGTCGGTTATGATAACTCCCCATCCTGGAGTACCTGCAATTATAGATCTGACATTCATGCTTGTAGATGGCAGTGATGTCATCTATGCCAGGTCCATGAAAAATGTCCCTGTCCACACAGCTACCACGACTGTACATGAGAACTGGGATCGCATCCTTGATGCTGGTAGAGAGTATGAAGGAAGGGTAAAGATCGACATTCATTCTCCAGTTCAGCGTACAGTTTCCTATGTAAAACCATTCTATGCAAGCGAAAAAGTTACAATCACCGATGTGTTCAGGGACAGGAGAGGCTCAAGCATAACTCTGGAAGGTGAATCGCAGGTACCTTTTGAAGGATATGTTAGGTTTACTGTGCTGGAACCATGGAATGATCCTGAAAGAACTGTTCAGGTAATTGAGCAGAAGTCACCCCTGCTCCTTTCCGGGGATGACGAAACTATAGAGGCCATATGGGATAAGCCACTTGAGCCGGGTAAGTACAGGCTGATCATTGAAGCTGCTGGAAGTGGCGGAGCAGTGATTGACATAAAGGAAACGATTATAGAGGTTGAGGAGCGAAGGGTACAGCAGGTTCCTGACAATAACGAGGAAAATGACAGTATAATACCAGGATTTGCCGGAGTATATGCACTGATTGCACTGATCTCAGCAATGCTTATTCTGGTGAGAAAGCATCGTCATTAATTTCAGGAAATTTTTTTGATCCTTGGACCTTCCTTTGTATCCTCAATGGTATATCCCAATTCATGTACCTTCTGTCTTAGTAGATCAGCACTTTCCCAGTCTCTTTGCTTCCTGGCAGTCTCTCGTTTATCTGTAAGCTGGATAACCTCTTCTGGAATCTGTTCCTCATCTCTTTTTTCAAAAAGGCCCAGAACATCGGCAAAATTGGTGTACTGTGAAAATATGGCTTCCAGTGTAGGTACATCTTCTTTTGTTTCCATGTATATATTGGCTATACGGGAGAGTTCATGGAAAGACTTAAGAGCAAGCTGGGTATTGAAATCATCTTCAAGGGCTTCTCTAAAATCCATGTCAAGCTTTTCCATTTCACTGATCATCTCAGGGTCAGGAGTGCCTTTTCCTCCATCTTTGTTCTGCAGAATAAACTGCAGTTTATCATGTGTCTCCTTTAATTTCTGATAATTGTTTCTTGCATTGTCTGCAAAGCTGTGTGTATAATTTAGTAATTTCTTATGATGTACCGAGAGGAACATGTATCTTACAACCTCGCCGCCATAGGTCTCAACAAGGTCTGAAAGCGAGAGCACATTGCCCTTTGATTTGCTCATCTTCTCCCCGTCAACCAGGAGATGTTTGCCGTGTATCCAGTAACGGACAAAAGTTTTCCCTGTCAGGCTCTCAGCCTGGGCAATTTCATTTTCATGATGAGGAAATTTCAGATCCTCTCCGCCGGAATGTATATCGACTGTAGGTCCAAATTCCTTCATTGCCATTACAACACATTCAGTATGCCAGCCAGGCCTGACCTTTCCAAAGGGACTTTCATAATAGATCCCCTGCTCAACCTCTTCCCGGGTAGAAGCCTTTAGCAGTGCAAAGTCTCTGGGATTGTCCTTGTCATACTCATCCACATCAACCGAAGCTCCGATCCTGATCCTGTCCAGATCGATTTTTGACAGTTTTCCATATTCCTCAAATGATGAAATCTTAAAGTATACAGACCCGTTCTTTTCATAGGCAGCACCCTTTTCAACCAGTTTTACAGCAAGATTTATCATACCTTCAATATTCTCTGTAGCTCTGGGATATGCAGATGCGCGTTTTATGTTGAGCTGGTCCAATCCCCTGAAGAACTCTTCTGTATATATCCTGGTAAATTCTTTCAGGCTCATACCAGCCTTTTTTGCTCCTTCAATGGTCTTGTCATCGATATCTGTGATGTTCATGACAAGCTTTACATCAAATCCCAGATATTCCAGTGTCCTGACAATTGTGTCGGTCATCAGGAATGTTCTGTAGTTTCCTATATGAGGTGTACTGTACACGGTAGGTCCACAGGCGTAGATTGAAACTTTTTTGTCCTCAAGCGGTGCGAATAATTCTTTTTTCCTGTAAGGGTATTGTAGACTTTCAAGATCGAATTCACATCTTTTTCAATTTGTTACTCTATAATGTTTTTAACCTATATTGTTATTTTGCTGTATATCATAAGCTGATCTATTATGAATTATTATTTTCTGATGAGGCAATTATAGCCATTATGAGATATCAGCAATCATTATTAAATAATTTTGAGTGAACTATTAAAGATATTCTTTAGTCTATATCCTTAAAATCAGAATATATTATAAAGTATCAGATCTTATTTTCATTAGTTAGTTTAAGGTAAAACGGGTAGTATGCAGAACAATACTGGTAACGGTATGGAACTTGAAATCCTGAGAAGACATATCCATGCAGTTGTTTTCAGAAGACAGCTCCAGGATCCTTGGAGATTATCTTTTATTGGCTCAAATATTTTTACATTAACAGGCTACTCTCAGCAGGATTTTCTTGAAAATAGACTCAGCTGGAGGGATATTATATTTAGCAGAGATCTGGATCGCTTCGAATCTCTGGTCAATGATATAGCTGCCGGTTTGGATGATGAATATGAACTGAACTACAGGATACTGAATTCTGAGAATGATGTCGTTTCAGTTCAGGAAAATGGGAAAATCATATTTTGCGGATCGGATTGTTATGTTGAAGGGATAATTTTGCCTGGTCCCAAACATGAGGCAGAGAATGTATATTCTTTTGATTTTAATGGAAGTGGAGATGTACATTATTTTCTTCTTTCAAACTTGCCGGGAATGGCATATATGTGTTTGAACGACGATAACCGGACAATGAAATTTGTAAGTGATGGTTGCCTTGAACTTACAGGATACCGGCCAGAGGACCTGATCGGCAACCGGGACTTTTTTTTCAATTATATCATACGCCCGGACTGGCGAAATACTCTGAAGGCTGAATGGCAAAAAAGGATCTTTGAGCAGAGTGTATTTCATTTTGAGTATCCCATAATCACTGCATATGGAAATGAAAAGTGGGTATGGGAGCAGGGAAGGATTGTGTACTCCCACGATGGAGAGATTATTGGGATTGAAGGTTTTATCAGTGATATAACAGATAACAGAATTAAACGGGAACGACTTTCAAAAAGTGAGGAATTGTTCAGGGGTCTCTTTGATACAATACCCAGTGGCTGTGCAATATATAAGGTGATCAATGATGGGTCAAGGGGAAGTGACTATATTGTAACCGATTTTAACCATACTGCCCTGAGGCTTGAGGGCAAGGGGAAAGAAGAGGTTGTTGGCAGATCACTGTACGACCTCAGGCCAAATATTGACCAATATGGCCTGATTGATGTGTTTCAGAGAGTATGGATAACCGGTGAATTTGCCTATTATCCTGCCAGGGTCTATTCGGATGAAAGATTTGATAACTGGTATGAGAACTATATATTCAAAATTCCAACAGGGGAAATTGTGGCCATCTATAATGATGTTACTGACAAGGTGAAGTCCCAGCAAGCTCTTAGAGAAAGTCAGCAGCGATTGAGTGCCCTTTTTGAAAATGCCATGGATTCTATATTTCTTGTAAATGACAGCATGCAGTACGTTGATGTAAATCCTGCAGCCTGTGAACTGACCGGTTATAGTAAAGAAGAACTTCTGAAGATGTTCATCTCTGATATATCCCATCCTCAAAAGCACGATATTGCGAAAAGAATGTGGAAAAAGTTCATTGAAGATGGAAAAATGTCCGGTGAATATACTATACAGAGAATGGACGGACAGCTGGTAGAGGTTGAGTTCTTTGCAGCTGCAAATATTATTCCAGGTCTTCATCTATCCATACTTCGTGATATCACTGAACGCAAAATGACTGAAAAGAAACTGAGGGAAAAGGAGGACTATAACCGGTCAGTTGTGGGTGCGATCCCTGGAATGATCATAAGGTCTAACAGCGAGGGTGAATATCTTGATATCCTCAAGTCTTCTGAACTGAAACTCCCTTTTAAAGTAGAGGAGATGCTGGGTAAGAAAGTAACTGATGTTTTCCCGCAGGATGAAGGCCAGCGCATACTTATGCATATAAAGATGGCACTTGGAACCATGTCTCTTCAGGTAATTGAGTATCCCTTGCAGCTTGCAGATGGAAAATTCTGGTTCGAGGCCAGAATAGCTCCACTAAATGAAACAGAGGTTATTGCACTTATTCTGGATATAACGGAAAGAAAACACCTGGATGAAATGAAAAACAAGGAAATTCTTCTAAAAGAAGTGCATCACAGGGTTAAAAACAATCTTCAGCTCATTTCCAGCCTTCTCAATCTCCAGTCCAGGAATTTTGATTCACATTCTGTAAAAAATGCATTTACAGACAGTCAGAACAGGGTACGTTCAATGTCGCTTGCACATGAAAAACTGTACCAGTCCCCGGATATGTCAACAATCGAGATGTCTGACTATATCAGAAGTATTGCAGGATATCTGTATCAGATATACAATATGGCCGAGCATACAGAGATGATAATTGAGACTGATACTGCGTATTTCAGTGTGGACACTGCAGTACCCCTTGGTCTTATCTTAAATGAACTGGTTACAAATTCACTCAAACACGCATTCCCTGAAGAAAAGAAAGGCTCTATCACCATAAGATTTACCTGTGAAGATGGATACACACTGGAGGTAGCGGACGATGGAATAGGAATTGGTGATGTCTCTGCATCTGAATCGTCTTCTTCCCTTGGGCTGAAAATCGTATATATGCTGGCAGATCAGCTAAATGGCACAGTTGAGGTTGACACCAGCAATGGAACGAGTTTTACTGTTTCTTTTTAATTGGAGTTTTTCCATTTAGACGTAAACATGATCAGATTCTATTTCCTTTGATTTCTTTGATCTAAGTTCTCCTTTTAGTGTTTCGTAGTATTTCATGGTATCCTGTGTCACCGAGGGCTGTGTCTCTTCAACCGCCTTTAAGAAATGTTTCTGGTATACTTTCTCTGCCTGCATATTCTCACGCAGGGCAAACCTTCCTGCCTTCTTGCATACTGCAGCAATATCTGCCCCTGTGTATCTATCAGTTCGGGTTACCAGATCATTCAGATCAACATCTTCAGCAAGTGACATTTTCTTTGTATGTACTTCAAATATCCTTTTTCTGGATACTCTGTCAGGAACGGGTACTACTATAAGTTCATCAAACCTGCCAGGTCTAAGAAGTGCAGGATCAATTATGTCAGGTCTGTTGGTAGCTCCTATTACAACCACACCTCTTAATTCTTCAAGTCCGTCCAGTTCTGACAGTAGCTGGTTAACGATTCTCTCTGTTACATGTGGCTCTCCGGCTGCAGTCCCTCTCACAGGTGCAAGAGCGTCCAGTTCATCCAGAAATATCACAGACGGTGCTACCTGCTTTGCCCGGGAGAATACCTCATCAATACGTTTTTCTGATTCTCCATACCATTTGGACAGAAGATCGCTTCCCTTTGCTGAGATGAAGTTGGCATCAGATTCATTTGCAATTGCCTTTGCAAGCATGGTCTTCCCTGTTCCAGGGGGTCCATAGAGAAGCACTCCCTTTGGAGCTTCAACACCAATACGTTTGAATGATTCCGGATTTTTAAGGGGCCATTCCACTGCTTCCTTGAGAAGTTCCTTTACATTTTCCATCCCACCGATATCTTGCCAGCTAACATTCGGTGTTTCGATCATTATCTCCCTCATTGCCGATGGTTTGATCTCCCTGAGAGCATTATTGAAATCCCCTGCAGTGACCACCAGCTTGTCCAGTATCTCCTTTGGAATGGTCTGGTCTTCGAGATTGATTTCGGGAAGAATTCTTCGAAGAGCGCCCATTGCTGCTTCACGGGCAAGAGCTGCAATATCTGCACCAACAAACCCATAGGTAACCTCAGCCAGCTCTTCAATATCTACATCATCATAGAGGGGCATGCCACGTGTATGTATCTGCAAAATCTCCATCCTTCCTTCTCTGTCAGGAACCCGCAGTTCTATTTCACGATCAAATCTCCCAGGTCTCCTGAGTGCCATATCCACTGCCTCAGGCCTGTTTGTTGCTCCTATTACAATCACATTTTCCCGCTCTTTAAGGCCATCCATCAATGAAAGAAGCTGGGCAACAACCCTTCTTTCAACTTCTCCTGTAACTTCAGCCCTTTTTGGAGCAATTGAATCGATCTCATCTATTAAAATAATGGATGGTGCATTTTTTTCTGCTTCCTGAAATATATTCCGGATTTGCTGTTCTGATTCTCCGTAGTACTTTGACATTATCTCCGGACCATTGACTATTATGAAATATGCATCAGATTCATTTGCAACAGCCTTTGCAAGCATGGTCTTGCCGGTTCCAGGCGGGCCATGCAAAAGCACACCCTTTGGAGGTTCAATTCCAAGACGATCAAAGAGTTCCGGATGTTTTAGAGGGAGTTCTATAATTTCCCTGACCTTAGATATAGCATGCTGGATGCCTCCAAGATCCTCGTACATTACAGTCGGGACTGTCTGTTCAGGGGCAAGTTCTGTAGCTTCAGGTAGAAGTTCTATCTGCGTATTTTCGGTGATCTTTACAATTCCTCCAGGTGTGGTTGAAACAACCTGCAATTTAATCTCACCAAGTCCAAAAGATGGTCCAAACATGTCCTGGAACAGATCTTCAAACATTGTTTCTGTTGAGAATCTGTCCTTTGGTTTTCTTACAGTTGTTGTTGATATGAAATCTCCTCTGGAAACGGTCCGGTGTTGAAATACTGAATTTAAAGCTTCTGGAGGTGCATGTATTCGTATACCCTTGCTGACAGGTGCAAGAGTGACATGTTCTGCTTCTTCCCATTCTGCCTTTTCCAGCATTACCTGCTTTCCAATACTGGTTTTTGCATTGGTTCGAATAAGTCCGTCCATGCGTATGATCTCAAGGCGGGAATCTGCGGGATAGGCTCGTCCCACAATAGCAGATGTGGATCGCTCACCGGTGATCTTAATAACGTCAAATACTTCAAGTCCAAGTTCTTTCCTGCATTTTTCATCAATTCTAACTATTCCTTTGCCCACATCTTTTTGAGCTGCTTCAGCAACTTTCAATTTGATCGACTTTTTTTCTTTTGTTTCAGTCATGCATTAACCCCTGATGTACAAAACCGAATCCATGAGTAAGATTATTCAGAATTTAAAATACCGACAAATCTGTAAATAAATGAGATACTATTTCTAACAGCTATTTACCAAAAACCCCCTTTATCCATGTAAATATTTGAAACTAAACTATGTAAATATTGTGGAGGATAGCATTTTTTTCAATGTGTTAATCCGGGATGAAAAAATAAGGAAAATAAAATAGAATACTGTTTATTATGAAGCTGTTATATTCACTCACCATTATTTTGGAGTACTCCGAATTCTTCAAGGATCAGTCCCAGCAACTGATGATTTGAATGATTTATGTTTTCAAATCTGGATTTGTAGAAGGCTGATAATCTTACTCCATCCTTATCTGAGTAAATATAGAACTTTGTATCTGTGTAATTGATCTCCATGGCCTTCTTCCTGATGTTCTCAATCCTTTCCTCGAGATCAGATGGTATTTCCTTGAGATAGAAATCAAAAGTTTTAGGGATTTTGTTACATCCATAATTGCGTATAGGATTTTCGAGAAAGGTTTTGTTTGGGATTTTGTAGTAATCCTCATAGTTAGAGGGAGTGGGGTCTACAACCACATAGAAAAGACCAATATGTTTGACCAGCCCTTCATTATCTCCAACCTTTATATAGTCCCCTATCTTGAATGGCTTTTTTGTAAGCAGGATAAACCAGATAAAATAGGAAAGAATGATATCCCTTATAGCAAAGGCAAAGCCTGTCGTGATCAATCCTAGGAATATGGCAATGTTTCTGGGATCGATTCCAAGCTGCCAGAAGATTATTACCAGGGCCAGCGAGTATATCAGGCCTATATAGACCTTACTGAGCAGTATTTTCTCCTCAGGTTCTCCTAGACTATCAAAATGGCCCTGGATAGTGTTCAGAGTGAGCCTTATAAATATCGTTCCTATTGCAAATGAGACCAGAATAATCACAATAGCTTCCAGAAATACAAGTATGATTTCAGGGACCACTATAATTTCCTGACGGTGTGCGATCATCAGCAATAGCAAAGGCAGGCCAATGAGGATAAATAACAGTATCATACGGTTAAGTATCCTGGTAAGTACATGTGTCTTCATTCTGGTAAGGGCAGTTCTGGAATGCTTTCTGGATAAAATAGTGGTAAATTTCATGGTGGCTGGCTATTATCTGAAGTCATCTCTAAATGGTCATTCATGAATATCTTTTTATCGTTCCAGGGAAAAGATTCATACAATAAAATCTGGTATACTCAGGTACAATTTATGCAAAATGAAAATAAGCCAGAAAATGAACCGGACGAAGATGAACTTGAAGAAATGTTAATCCTCCAGTCCAGAAAGCAGAATGATAAAAAGCACCGGGGATATGGGAAATATGAAAGAAGGGGAATTTACAGAGGAGTAAAAGCTGGCAGAAAATAGTTCTAGAGTACCATTCTGTTTGACTGGAATGCAGTAGCTATTTCCTGCAAAACATTAAATATCCTGTACTTCTATATTACATTACTAACAATTATTTTCAGGATTGTGGGGTACAGATGATATGAATATAGAAGAGTTGATGAAGACAGTTTCCGGTGATCTTGAGAAACTGATTACTACCAGAACAGTTGTCGGAGAACCCATTTTAGCAGGCAGCAAAACTATAATTCCCATCACAAAGGTATCTTTTGGATTTGGAAGCGGTGGTGGAGAAGGTAAGAGTAATAAGGATGAATCCGGAACCGGTGGTGGAGGCGCTGCCGGGGCCAAACTTGAACCTGTTGCATTTCTTGTTGTAAGTGAAGAAGAGGTCAGATTACTGCGAGTTTCTGAAAAAACCGATTTTGGAAAACTTCTGGAAAATGCACCGGAGATCCTTGAAAAGGTAAGATCTTCAAGGGGCAGGAAAAAATCTGAAACTGAAAAACAGACTGAAAATACTGAGTCGGAGAACATCTCTGCAGAGAGCACAGCAGAGTCCGGAAAGGAGAACTGAACCAGGCATGGCAGAGTAAATATATGATCTCATCGATACCGGATAAGGTATGACATGTATATTATGTGGTTCTGACCATGGAGCTCTTCATTCAGATATTATTTTTTCTTTTATTATTACTGATAGGGCTCTTCCTTTTTGTTCCCTTTGAAATGAACCTCGATTCCGTAAAAGACGGAACCAGAATCCAGAACCACATCTCTATAAAATGGTTTCTGTTTTCCTATACTCTAAATAGAGAGAACACATCTTTAAAGGGTCAAAAAAAAGTCAGTTCCAGCGAATCTGAAGAGCAGGCAGTATCTGAAAGCAGTCACGGTATAAAGGACATTGAGTTTATTTTCGGATTGATCAGACAGCTGTTTAGACCATCCATGAGAATGATGGTCGATATTTTTAAGAAAATTACTGTAAAAACCGGATATTTCAGTATCAGATTCGGATTCGATGATCCTGCGGATACCGGTATGATGTGTGGATTGATGTATTCTGCTGCAGGGATTGCAAGGCAGATATCTGATAGATGCAGGATCAAGATTGATCCTGTATTTGACCATGAAGTCTTCAATTATAATGCACTTTTCAATTTTCAGGTGAGAATATATTCAATAATTCCTGCTTTTCTCAGGTTCATGTTCAACAGAGATGTGATGAGTGCTTTCTGGAAGGTCTTACGCAGACAGATTCTCTGATGCTTGTTGACATGAGAGTTTCATCTCATGTTATGATATCTGGTTTAATCTAGGTTTCGTACTTTCACATATTCAATACAACAATTGAATAGTTGAGAACTGCTGCAAAGGATACCCACAGTAAATAGGGTATGAGTAGCAATCCTGCTGTCTTTGAAATTCTGTAAAACAGCCAGATATTTATTACTATGAATATCCACAGAATTATGATTTCAATAAGTCCCATCAAAGGAGATCGGAGTCCAAAGAAAAGTACTGACCACATAAAGTTCAGGAACAGTTGTATTCCAAAAACGCCGGTACTGATTCTAACTTTCCTTAATTCCCATCCTTTTTCCAGTATAATATAAAGAGAGATTCCCATAAGCAGGTAAAGGATTGGCCATACTACAGAAAATGTCCAGTCAGGAGGAACAAAAGAAGGTTTTGCAAGTGTATCATACCACTCCGGAATAGCATCAGCTGTGAATATTGCTCCCAGAATGCCTGCAAGCTGACAGACTGCAACCGATCCTAACAGCTTTGGCCAGTGTATTTTTTCAATTGCCATATTCCCGCCTCTCAAGATGCCCTACTGATGCTGTATGCTGTATTCCCATATATTTTTAACCTGACAGCACCAATTAAAACCAGGTGTTAGATATGAAGGTGGTAGCATTCAATTCAAGTCCAAGAAAGGATGGAAATACTTCAATTCTGATAAAACATGTTCTCAAAGAACTTGAAAGAGACGGCATCAAAACTGAAATAGTGCATATTGGCGGACATAAACTGAGTGGATGCACAGCATGTATGGAATGTTTCAGACTCAGGAATAAACACTGTGTGATAGATGATGATATTGTCAATGAATGTATAGATAAGATGCTCGATTCAGATGGTATGATCCTTGCCAGTCCTACATATTTTGCAGACCTGACACCACAGCTCAAAGCTCTGATTGACAGGGCGGGATTTGTTGCAAAGGCAAATGGTGAAATGTTCAAAAGAAAGGTAGGTGCCGGTGTTGTTGCTGTCAGACGGGCAGGTGCAGTTCATGTCTTTGATTCCATAAACCACTTTTTTACCATATCACAGATGATCATCCCTGGTTCCAGTTACTGGAATATAGGACAGGGCCTGCATCCGGGTGATGCAGAAGAGGATAGTGAAGGTATTGAAACAATGCATGTACTGGGCCAGAATATGGCATGGCTGATAAAAAAGATCAGCTAAACCTGGTAAGAATATAACACAATCCTAATTATTTGAAAGATCACAGGAGGCGGGCGTGTGCCGGTTTATCTGAAAAGGGCACTTACTATTGATGAAATATTTGAAAGGGTAAGATTATATGATCTGGTGCTCACAGTAGATGCACCACTGGCAGATGCCCTTAATGCAAGAATTGAATCTCCGTTACTTGGGGTCTTTGCCACCACACCACGTCGCCTGGCCTATCGTATACTTGACGAAGCAGAAGATGCTTCAGGAGATCAGAGAGAGCTGTTCCTGGATATTATCACAAAAACAGGTACTGGATGGAAGAGTGCAATATATTTCCTTGAGAATACTATCAGCTGCTGGCAGGAAACCGGAGATCGACAAAATATTCTCAAATATCCGGCATTTGACAGAGGTGAAGTACAGGATATTGTATCTATACTGGGTCGTGGTATCAATCCCTTCAATTCAGTTGAAAAGTACAATATAGATTCAGGATTGAAGGTGGCTGTTGTTGCCCTTCATCAGTTCACAGGTCTGGACCGCAGGATACTTCCGCCAAAATATGATGAAATACCGGTTTTTCATAATGAGGATACAGAACTTGAAAATATGTGTCTGTTTTCCTCGGCCACGGCGATCATCCAGACAGTAATGGATAATCTCAGTCATCTCAATCCACTGGATGTAGCGGTCGTTGTGAAACCTGAGGGAAATTACCAGCATCTTCTTAAATCATCCTTAAAATCCGCCAGGATCCCGTATATGGTATCTCCAGATATAATGGAAGATGAGGACGTAAGGACATTTTTTTTATGTATAAGGACTGCTCTTTCCAGAGCAAATCTCAGATTAAGAGATGTATGGCCTATTATGGCACACCTTGGAATAGATGACATAGAAAAAAACGGTAATCAACTTCTTGATACTGCAGATAACGGACAGGTGGATCATATACGCAGGCTGCTTGATAGGATACCCGGGTCAGATTTTAGAAAAGTTCTGAAAGAGTATGAAAGTTTTACGGGAAACAGAATGTCAGAGCTTGAAAAAATTCTGGGTGAACTTGAGATCCTGGACACACCTGTTGATATAGGTTCTGTAAATGCAGTTGAATATTATCTTGGATCATTTAATATCACTACCGGAAGCAGTGGGTCTGGAGTACTGATCGCATCACCCGATACCACCACGTATATAGACAGGCCGGTGATATTCTATATCGGGATGGATGCAGCCTGGACCCATGTGATTCCAGATAGACCATGGATCTCTCGTCATACATTCAATGACGTTAAACTGAATAATTTTCAGCTACTTCTGCAGAACGGACAGAAAAGGTATTATCTGGTCCAGGACAGAATAATGGGACGCAATGTTACTCCCTGTTATTATTTCAATGAACTTGCGGATCAGCCAGTGGAATCATTTACTGACCTTGAATATGAAATGTATACAGGCATCCATGAACACAGTATAAAAAATCCTTTCAGTTGTAGTAGATCAGAATGTATGACTGAACATGAAGATATGATAAGTCAGTCTGAGCTGAATCTGCTTGCATACTGTCCAAAAGATCTCTTCTTTTCAAGGCTGCTGGATGATGAGGATAACCGGTATTTTTTGAGGGGAAGGTTGCTTCATGAATTTGCAGAATTTTATGTGGATCATGCTGATTTTATACGATCCAGAGACTTGCAGGAACTTATAGACCTGATGACTGAAAGAATGCATTTTTATCTGGATGAAAAGGATATGGAAATTGAAAGAACCAGATTTTTGATTGGTATATCAAATATCCGTGAATTTCTTGATCCATTGCTTGAACATCTAAGGTCTTTTGAGATCCATGGATATGAGAAACGCTATTCTCCAAATCTTTTTGTATCGCATTATAACAGACCCCTCAGGTCATCTGTAACTGAAATGTATTTCAGCAATCCTGATTCTGGTACAAAGGGTAAGATTGACCTGATATTGGACAAGGAAACTTTACTGGATTATAAAACAGGAAAGAAAAGATCGATAACCGAACTGATACGAAAATCAGATACTGTAGATATTGCGCCACGGCCAGATTTCCAGGCAAAGATGTATCTTTCCCATCATCGCAGGATCTATCCGGATATTGATCTAAAATTCAGGTACTTCCATATTCTGGATAACCTGGAAGATGTCATAAGTTCCGGGAATACATCATCTAGACCCAATATCAAGGATCTGTTCCAGGAGATCATTTACCATTCCTGCAGTTTCGATGATCTTGTTGTTACCAGAGAGATGTATGATGATCTGACAGATGGTGTTGCCGACTCCAATCCTGTTGTAAAGGTACTGAAAAAAATTGGATATGAAAATTACAGAAACTTCTTTGCACTGAATCCAGTACCTTTTGTAGATGAACAGGATCCTGATTATACTGAAGAATTCATATCCTATGTAAAGGGTATAATAGGCGATTACAAATATGTTACCAGAGGGTGTGAACGAATTCTTGGTAAAATGGCTAATTTGAGAAGATCCAGTTATTTTCCAGAAGACCTGGATGAGTTTGATGCCTTTTTGCATGACCAGATCCGCAAACTCAATCAGTATAAAGAAGGCCGGTTTCCATCCGGTGATGCTGAAATGGACAATATAAGGTACAGGGATCTGGTGATATTGTGGTAAGCAGGGAGCCTAACAGATATCAAAAACAGCTCATTGAAGCTCTGGAAGGCATATACCTGGTAGATGCAGGACCTGGTACAGGGAAAACGTATACAATTTCCTTAAGGTATTCTCATATTCTGGAAAACAGGGATGTTGAACCAGATGATATCCTGCTGATTACCTTCACTGAGAATGCAGCCCAGAACATGAAGGAGCGCATCATCAATACATGCAGTTGCGACCGCTCTGCGCTAAGGGATGCACCCATATCCACATTCCATGGACTGTGTAACCAAATTCTTAGAACACATGGTTTCGAGGCACCAGAGGTACTTGGTATTGATGAACGGATCTCATCCAACATTCAGGTAATTGAGAATGAAATTCTTGAAATGCAGGAGTTCGGGAATTTTATGACTATTTTCATGGATAGGTACCCCAATTACCGGGATTATTATGCAAGCCTCTACCATGAGGGTGAGATGCTCAACCTGATCAGATCACTGGCTTCCAGAGGTATATTTCCAACCAGGGATGGCTGGTTTCAGGATTGTGAAAAAGAACTGGATGGTGATTATGAATGGTTCATAGATATATTCAGAAAGGCCAATGCTCCTATACCCGGCTCAAGAAGCATGAAACAGTCTGTTTTAAGAAAAGGTATGAATGATTATAAGAACAGATGTTTTTTACCCGGTGCTCCCAATTTTGACGATATCTGCGAGGATACTCAGGTATCTGAACATCTTTCAATAAATGCGTTCAATGAAGATCGGGAAGAATTTAAAAATTTTGTTCATGATGTATATTTTCACTATATTGAATACATGCTTGGGAGAAATTACATAAATTTCAGTTTCATGCTAATGTTTGCGTATGTTCTGCTCTTTGAGAATCATGCCCTGCGGGAAAGAATACGGTACAGGTACATCATGATCGATGAATTCCAGGATACCAATGAGATTCAGTTCAAGCTCTCCCTTCTTCTATGCAGGGGGAATCTGTGTGTTGTAGGGGACTGGAAACAGAGCATTTTCTCGTTTCAACATGCATCTGTGAAAAATATTACAGAATTTGAACCAAGAATACTGAAATATATTGATGAACTCAATCTTGATCATAGGAGAATAGACTATAGCGTGGATAATATCCGGCAGATCCACTTAATGGAAAATTATCGCTCAGCTCCTGAGATCATAGATTTCTCAGAAAGGGCACTGGTGGCAAAGGCGACCAAAGATGAGGATCTGGACATCGATGCTGTACAGGCGAAAATAACACATCTGGAAGCTGCAGGAAACAGCGGACCTTCAGAGATCTGCTCATATGCATTTGATGATCAGAAAGAGGGTATACTATGGAAAATAAATGAATTAGTTAATAACCCTGATTATATTGTTCATGAGAATGGAAAAAGTCGTCTGGTTAAATATTGTGATATAGCAGTGCTTGTAAGGAAGCGAAAATTTGGAATGGAACTGCTCATTCTGGCAGAAAAACATGATATCCCTGTAGCCTATGAGGGAGGAATTGAACTGTTCAGCACTCCAGCTTCCCTCCTATTGCTGGCATGGTTTCGAATACTGAAGAATATCAGCTCATCAAGGGGCTGGGCTGTGGTTCTGGAAAATGCAGGTTATTCTCTGGAAATGACCGGATCAATAATTGATGGAAAAGATTATCCTCAGGATATGCTGGAGTTTCACAGCCGACTAAGCAGTATGGATACTGCCGGTTCAATTGCCAGGACAGTATTTGATAAATATGGTCTTGACAGCACTATCACGGACAGAATAATAGATGTTCTTGAGTCCGTATCCGGTACCTCAAAAATGAATATTGGCCAGATAATCTCTTTTATGGAACAGAACATAGATAATGGCACAACCTATGATGTTGACAGCACGCGCAGAGGGGATGTGTTTCGTATCCAGACCATACACAGTGCCAAGGGACTGGAATATCCTGTTGTAATACTGCCTGATATGGATGTTCGCCATCAGGCCGGTAACAGCTCCATTGATTTCAGGGATCCCCTTGGACTAAGGCAGAAGAAGATATATTCATCTGATCCTTATCCTTTTATTTATGACAATTGGAGATATTATCTGCTTTCAAAAGTGGTTGATGCGGATTATGATGAAGAACGCAGATTACGTTATGTAGCCATAACAAGAGCACAGAATTACCTTTTCCTGACAACAGAATGTAAAAATCAATCACAGTTGTTCATAAATCTTGGAACTGAACCTGTTGTCACAGAACCTGAAATTTTCCCTGTTCCAGTACAGGAATCTGATATCAATAGGCTGAAAGTGGATGGTGATGTACAGCCTGCACCTGTCAAGCTTTCCTGTCATAGTCTTATGAATATTGCACCATCTGCAGGAGAGGGAGGAAAGGGTATGGAATATGGAACTGCTGTTCACAGTTTTGCACAGAGATATGCATCTGATAAAACGGTGCGACCCAGAACCCCAGACGAGAATAATGTTAAGAAACTGCTTGATTCACTGGATGGTGAACTTATTTCTGAGATCGAGTGCATTCTCCCGATTGATCATGAAGGTAGACGTATCCTGTTTACAGGAATAATTGATCTGGTCCATATTCATGGGGATAGAGTTGATATCATTGACTACAAAACTGACCGGAGCATGTCAAATCACGATGAGTATGTGAAGCAGTTGAGCCTTTATTATCATGTGCTTTCAGGAATCTATAAAGATAAGCGTGTTCAGGCATACATTTACTATACTGCAGAAGACAAACCTGTGCATATAGAACACTTGCTGACCATTGATGAGATAAAGGACCTGATCAATTCTCTGCCTTTGCTCAATAACGATGCCAGATCCAGGATCCCAGATATGCATTGAAGGTATATGATTTCCTGCTATTATTGATGTATTGACTTCCGGTTACCACTCATCTGTCCCAAAATTTATGTAGGGCTATGTCCAATTTTGAATACCAATGATAAGAAACATTGTTAAGTATAAATTTTTAGAAAAACTGTGACATATTAGATGAATTGGTTGCTGATTCAATATGGATATCTACAGAAAACTTCTGGTAATTCTGATTGTCCTGCTTATGCTGTTCGGGTTCATATTTGCCAACATTGCAGTAGCAGGAGAGAGAACTCTTTTAAATTCTGGCTTTGTAAAGGATACTCTGGATGATGGTGAAATCCATTATTCTCTGCATGGCGAATTTGTGACCTTTCTGCAAGAACTTCCTGAAGAAGGAGAAGAGGAAATTCCTGAATTATTCCTGGAGGTAATGGAGGATGTCATATCACCTGATTTTATCCGGCAGGTCCTGCATTCAAATGTTGATGCCTTTTATGGATATATTGATGGTGAATCTGAAAAACTGCTGATCGATCTTCACCTGGACAGGATAGAGAACAGAACCGATGAAACTCTGAAGGACCGTTTTCTTGAAAATAATGTTTCGCAGATACTGAAATCACTTTCACAGAATAATGATGAAGATTTTGATGATGTTCTTCATGAGTATCAGGGTGTTGAATATACGGTATCGATGATAGATACCATGCTTGAAGATGAATATTCATACAGTGAGACCATCAGTGAATACAGAAAGGAGCTTGAAGATGTTGTTCCAGAGGATGAGGTTGATTCTGTAATTGCCGATATACTGGATGATATTTCAGAAGCAGATACAGTAAATGAGGAGGATGTTCTGGCTGAGCAAATGAACAGACTGTTCTCAATACCTCTTGAAAGCATGATATCAGAGACTGATTATGATCAGTTCAAACATGAAATGGATCAGCAGAGAACGCAAATTGCCCTTTCCTATTCATCAATGATGTTTGATGAGGTTGAAAGGGAGATCCCACACGGAATCGATATTTCTGAAGAGATCGATGATGAGGAGTTTGCATATATTGAAAATGCGCGCAATATCATTCAGATGAGCTGGATGTTCATTATCGGTAGTTTGCTTGCTATAATCCTGTTAGCGTATCTGGTATGGACCATATCCCGTTCCCCTGCTGTACCTTCATTTGCTGTTGGAATTGCAGCCATTGCTGCAGGAATTGCAGGAGCTGTAGGATCATGGTCCGGTAAAAGGGTACTTGACAGTCTTCTGGAAGAGATTTCTGTTAATACTCCACAGATAGTTCTGGAAACGATTGAAATATTTATGGTCAATATTATGGATGTGTTCCTGCTACAGTCAATAGCAATTGCTGCTATGGGTGCGGTATTTGTGACAATTTCACTGTACATTAAAAAAAGGACCAGTGGCCAAATTTTGTGAAAGCCCCAGACGATCCTGAAACATGCTGGAAATGGATTAAATTATCAATTGATTTTTACCTTTACTTCTGAAGATGCTTCCTGATACGGTACAGATACGTACAGCCTGCCATTTGAAAATTGAGCCACTGCCCTGTCAGCAATTACAGGACAGCATGTAAGATATGATGCAGCGTATTTTAGATTCCTTTTGATGGCCCTTACTGAAAAGCTGTCAGGCCGCATCTTGAAAACAATATCTTCTTTCTGTACACCTGGAAGATCGATCTCAATATGCAGGTTCCTGCCACTATCATCGGTACACGTATATACAAAAGGTGATTTGATTATACCCTCATTTACCATCAGGCTTCACCAGGTACTTATTTTGCACTACATTAGATATGTTCATTTGATATCCACATCTACTTCCTCATGAGCTTCCTCATAAGGGACTGTTGCAAGCAGCATGCCATTATCATAGGCTGCGGTGGCTTTATCCGGAACTACAGGACAGCACAATGTGTATGTACCCATATACTCTATATCATCCTCCCTGTTATGTGCCCTGACTGAAAATCCCATTTCAGTCATCTTGAACTGAATATCCTCTTTCTCTACTCCAGGCAGATCGATCTCTATGTTCAGCAGTTTTCCATCGTCACTTATACATGTAAATACACAGGGTGCTACTCTTGATTTCACCATTTATTACTTACCCCCATAATCTAAATGGTTGATTGCTTATTTAGTAGTTATGGAACAAAATACCGAATAAGCATTATCACTGGCAAATGAAAATGAGAAATTAATCCCTGCTTCGTGCAAGTGAATAATCGGAATATACTTTCAAAAATTCTTCATCAACCTGGAGAAGTACGGTTTCAAACATTGCTACATGTATTTTTTCTTCTCTGGCAATGTCCAGTAATACTTCTTTTATATCCTCATCATCGGTAAGGTCTGCCATCTGTTCGTACAGGTTTATTGCATCCAGTTCCGCAATCATGGCAGCTCTCATTATTTCCTTATCAATGTTTTTAAATTCTACATTTTCGATCTGTATTGGTATTTCTGATAGCAATATTCTCACCACTCTTATTCATTATTTTCCCGGTAATCAAGTGTCCTGATTAACCCAATTGATGCAAATTAAGAATTGTCTGAATCATGACTGCTTGAATTCAGGATACACTAATAATTATTTAATTCAGAGTTTATTCTTCAAAACGGATCATTTTTTGAGAATATCCTCTTCAACTTCGCTTTTACCGGCCTCCAGTTCTTCTTCCTGTTCCTGATCCTCTCTTAGCAACATTGTCTGGAATTCCCCTACATGAGTTTTTTCTTCCTTTGCAACATCAAGGAGAACATCCTTGAGATTCTGGTTGTCAGTAAGGTCTGCCATCTGTTCATACAGGTTTATTGCATCCAGTTCTGCAATTATGGCAGCACGAAGTATTTCTTTGTTGATATCATCTTTCTTAACTTTTGATAGATTTATAGGAATCTTGGATAGCATAGTCTCACACCTCTTCTGATTCGGTACTCTTGATACGACCTTTAAAGCAACTCCCAGTTAAAAAGGCTGTATTTAACCCTATTATCATTTCTTTTGTTTTAGTATTTATAGGTTTGCGGATAACTAAGAGTCATTTTTTCTTAAAATCCAGTGAAAGTGAATTTATGCAGTATCTTTTACCCGTGGGTGGGGGGCCATCGTCAAATACATGTCCAAGATGGCTTTTGCATCTGCTGCACACAACTTCGGTACGTCTCATCATATAGCTTGTATCCTCTTCCAGAGATACCTTCTTTTCAGATAATGGAGCATTGAAACTGGGCCATCCTGTACCTGAGTCAAACTTGCTTTCTGAGTCAAAAAGTTCCTGACCACAGGCAGAGCAGGTGTATATCCCCTTTTCTTTATGATCTACATATTCCCCACTAAAAGGCGGTTCTGTTTTTTTCTTCTCAGCACATCATACTGGTCTGGAGTAAGGACCTTTTTCCACTCCTCTTCAGATTTTTCTTGCAATCTATATCCCCCTGCTATATATGTCAGTTACAATAATATCCTTTTTGGTCTGGTGTAATCTATATATCCGGGAAACTTGTAATCTTATTTCAGATTCAACACAATGTGGGATATTTATGGAGAGGGCCAATAACTGGAGAAATAAATATGGACGTTATTCCGGGATATGTGCATCCTATCATCATTCAAAAGGATGTATTTGCAGGAACTGCCCAACATATCCGCAGGACGAAGGATTCATGTACTGTGCAAAGGGTCCCAGTGATGCAGCAGGACGTAAAAATGGCTGCATGTGTCCGGAATGTATTGTATACGATAAGTTTAAATTAGAAGGCAGATACTTCTGTCAGGATAGAAAATAGATTTGAGGAGATATTATGGAGGATCTGAGAAAATTGCAGGATATGATGGAAAAAATGAAACCTTTTGAAGTTGGTGAATATGTTCAGGAGAACTACCCAGATAATCCGGAACTCTGGTCGGGCTCAAAAAAAATTGTTGTACGCAAGATCATCAATTTTGAAAGGGACAGAATGGAAGGCAAGTAAAGAAAGTTGTTTCCATACCTTTAGAATCTTTAAGCTCTGTTCACGAATACAAGGTTTGCTCTGTCAAGCTCTGTTCCTTCCAGATTGGCATTGCTCATGTCGGTCATTACAAAGTTGGTACCATCAATTCTTGCATGGCTCAGGTCTGCATAACTCATATCTGCCATAACAATATTTGCACCCCTTATATCTGCGCCTGAAAAATTTGTATGGCTGATATCAACCATTATGAAATTTGAACCTGCAAGATTTGTACCACTGAAATTAGCATGACTTAAATCCTGAAAAATATAATTTCCTGATACTGCCATATCAGGCCCGCCTGTAATTATTGATGGAATGAAGGCTGGTAAGAATGATGGTGTAGTACCTGCATTGATCCATGCTGCAATTATCAGAATTGCAATGATCACTGTCTCAGTTATGTACAGGGCATATGCCAGAAATCCTGATCTCACATGATTTGCAATTATGTCTATACCTGCAATAATGAATATCGCAGGCCAGAATTTCCACAGGGTCCACCAGAATCCTCCTGGAAGCATTGCCAGGTTGTTCAGCAGTAACAATATGCCGGCTACGATCAGTATTAGAGGACCGATTATGCCAGATCTGTACTTCATGATCTCATCCACCACGCCTTACAAGTATCCATATGCCAATAAATACTATCAATAAAGGCCACAGAATATTCCAGCTAAGCCACCAGAATATATCTATCCTGTCCAATATAAGAAAAACACCGATCAGTATAAGTCCTATTCCAATCCATGCTGGCCCTTCGTCCCTTTGACTATCTTTGCCCGCATTCTCATGATCCTGCTTTCTGTGCTCTTCTGGAGTTTCAGCTTTTTCATATTCCTGTTCTGTATTTTCCTGACCACCTTCAGTACGCTCATCATCACTTTCCGGCAGTCCTTCTTTTTCAGGCTGATACTTGCGTACATTGGTTTTTTCTTCAGGTACAATTATTGCCATGGCTATATATATCAGGATTCCAAGCCCGTCTATCAGGATAGCTACAATAAAAATCAATCTTACTACAGTTGAATCGATGTCAAAGTATTTCCCAAGACCTCCACAAACACCGGCAATCATGCGATCATCCCGGCTGCGGGTCAATTTTTTCTGGTTATCCATAATATTCCCCTTAAAATAGTGTCTGTTCTATTGTTGATAGTTACTATACCCGACTATTTAAATTCATACCTCGTCAGTACATGTTTTTCTGTAGCTGCGCATATAGGTGGCATATATTATCAAACATGCAAGTATTGCTGCAGAAATTGCCTTCACTTCAGCAGGCAAAAGGTCACTGGCGCTTCCTACAATGGCCGTTGCTTCAATCCCCATCCTGAAATAGATGTAGTCAAGTAAAAGCCCGAAGATAATAGAGCATATTGCAATAACTGAAATATAGATCATTGCAGTTCTTGTTCCAAGAAATTTTGCTACCATTGTGATGGTTGCTGCATTGGTTGCCGGACCTGCAAGAAGGAATACAAAGGCAGCACCGGGACTTACTCCTGCAACAATGAATGCGGCTGCAAGAGGTGTTGAAGCTGTTGCACAGATATATAGCGGAATACCGATAACAAGCATGATTAACATTGAAGCCACACCACCTCCCAGGTATGCCTGCACAATTTCAGAAGGCATTATATATGTTATCATACCGGCCAGAATTATTCCGATAATAAGCCACTTTGAAATATCTGCTACCAGATCGATGTAGGCATACCTTGCACCCCGTCCAAGTTTCTGGTGAAGTGTTTCACGATCCTGGATGCTGCAGCATTCGTCTTCACATGAACAGGAATTTTGAACATCTTCAGTTATCGAAGATGTGGGCGACGTATCGAGTATCTGCCTGGATGTGGGAACTGGTTTATCCTTTTCCAGAAGATTATCTGCAATACCTGCGGCAGAGGCAGTGATAAATGTAGCAATTGGCCGGAAGATTGTCATGATAGGGTCCAGCAGGGCATAGGTTATTGATATCGAATCCACTCCTGTTTCTGGCGTGGAGATCAAAAAAGAAAGTGTTGCACCTTTTGTAGCACCTCTTCTTCTAAGAGAGAGTGCTGCAGGAACAACACCACAGGAACAGAGAGGCAGTGGGACTCCTGCAACTGATGCATTGAGTACTGATCTCACCCTGCCTGCCGATGATCCCAGATATTGAATGATCTTTTCATCAGGAAGGAATATCTTTAGAAGACCAGCCACTGCAAATCCCAGAAGTAGATACGGAGCTGCTTCTGCAAAGATGTTCAGCGATTCAATTGCGCTACCATATATAAATGAGATAAGGAAATCAAAGTATGTCACCTGCTCCTCTCCTCTGCATACTTTCTGCAGATCTGCATCATTTTTCTGATTTCCTCATCGTGAATAAAATAGATTGCAAATCTTCCTTCACGCTTTACGCCTACAATACCCGCATTCTTCATGATACTCAGGCTGTGTGAAATGGCAGACTGGGTAACATCCAGTCCGGCTTCAAGCTCACAGACACACATCTGCTTTTGTGAAAGAAGGAATAGTATCCTGAGTCTGGTATCTGACTGGAGAATATGGAATATGGTAACCATTCTGTCAAGTGCTTCGTTTCCTGGTATGTGTGATACCATTTCATTGATCAGTTTTCTGTCAATTCTTTCGCATGAAACAGACATATATGAACATATGATAATATATTCATATATAATTTTCTTTCAGTAAAGTACAACAAATATCAGAATTGCAGGTACGCATATAAGGACAGCCCAGTCGATACCGTTCATTTCCAGTTCATGAAGGTATGTACGTGATATCCCCTGATAACATCGGCTCTGCATTGCCATAGTCAGATCATCTGCATCCCTGATCGAACTGATTATCAGGGGAACTGATATGGACGATACTGCTCGCAGGATATTATGACGTGGATCCATACCCCTTGATATCTGTGCTTCTCTTATCTGACGTGCATTCTCAAAAAACATTGGAATGAACCTGATAGACAGTGACATCATTGCTGCAAGGTCATGAGAAGTGATACCTGCAGCCTTTAGAGGAAGGGGTCGAAATAATCGTTCAAGCCCGTTAGTTATCATTGAAGGCCTGGTTGTTGCTGTAAGGATGGTTGCAAAGAGTATTAGCAGTACAAACCGTGTTACCACAGTCAGACCCAGTTCAAGACCTTCATAGGTTGGTTTAAGCGGACCTATTGAAAATATCAGGTCACCTTGGGTAAGGAACAACTGCATAAAAAATATCAGAGGAAAAAATATCATCATTGGTTTGAGTGAATGCCAGAAAGCCCTGAATCCCGTGCCTGAAATATATGAGCAAATCATAAAAAGGATTACAAGGGTTGCAAAATGTTCAGGAATACCTGCAGCAAACACAGCAATGCTAATACAAATTAGAGAAATTATTTTGGTCCTGGGATCAAGACGGTGCAAAAATGAGTCTCCAGGGAAATAGGAAAAGAACAGATTTGTCATCCTATATCCCCTTTCCTGTCATGCAGACATTTAAGAATTTGATAACATGCATCATCAGCTGTAAAGATTGCATCATCAACTTCAAATCCTCTCTGCTTGATGTTTCTCATAAGGGTTGTGATGGGAGGTACATGGGACCGGGATTTTGTAATAAAATCCTTTGTAGACCCGCTAAATTCAACTTTTCCTTTTCGGATCAGGATCACCTCCTCGGCAACTGACAGTATTTCCGAGATCTGGTGGGAGACCATGATCACAGTGGTGCCTCTGGAATGTACTGTCTGCAGGTATTTAAGAAATGTTTTCCTCCCTTCAGAATCCATACCGGATGTTGGCTCATCAAGGATCAGATATTCGGGTCTGGTAGCCAGTACTCCTGCCATTGCCAGTCTTCTTTGCTCACCTCCACTGAGCTTGAATGGTGATTTTTCCAGCTGTTTCTGGTCTATACCGGCCATTTCGCCAGATTCTATCACTCTCTGGTGTATTTCATTTGTGTCAAGTCCCATGTTTGAAGGTCCAAAGGCAATATCTTCATATCCGGTTGTGCAGAACAGTTGTTTTTCTGGATTCTGGAATAAAACCCCCACTTTTTTTTAACTTCCCGGGAGGCTGCATTCATCCCATCAATTGTAACAGTGCCGGAATCAGGTTTGAGCAGACCATTGAAGAGCCTGATCAGTGTAGATTTGCCTGAACCACTGTCCCCGACGATTCCAGTAAATTTTCCCTTCCTGATTTCAAAGCTTACATCCTCAAGTGCATCAGTCTGAGCAGATGTTCCCCTGTTGTATGAATAGCTTATATTCCTGAGAGTGATTGACATATTCTATCAGCAAGCCTGTTAATATCTGTAAAATGAAAATCTGGTTCAATTATGTTCGCCTGTTGAAGGCGCCTGATCAGCTGTATGATGTCTGGTACATCTATTCCCATCTCTTCCAGTCCTTCCTGCATAAAGAACTCAGATGGTGGCCCTGTATACCTGATCTCATTATTATCCATCAGTACTATTCTGTCAGCATTGAGAACCTCTTCCAGCATATGGGTCACATAGATCATTGTTCTGCCGCTGCTTCTTATATTATTCAGATAGGTAAGTATTTCCAGGCGTCCTCCCTGATCCAGCATGGATGTTACCTCGTCAAAGATAATGCATTCGGGATCCATTGCCATGACGCCTGCAATGGCTGCTCTCTGCATCTGTCCTCCGCTAAGGCTTTTTGGTTCTCTGTCCCTGAACTCTTCCATTGAGGTATCTGATAATGCCCTATCTGTTCGTTTTTTTATGTTTTCAGAGGACAGTGCCAGATTTTCAGGACCAAAGGCTACATCTTCTTCAACTGTTGTCCTGACAAATTGTGTATCTGGGTTCTGGAAGACCATACCTACAACTTGGCGTATCGTCCATAGATTGGAGGGTAGCGAAGTATCCATTCCGTTTACAGTGACAGCTCCTCTATCAGGTATCAGCAATCCATTGAGGTGCTTTATCAGGGTAGATTTTCCGCATCCGTTTTTACCGACCAGTGCAACGAATTCTCCTCTTTTTATATCAAGACTGATTCCGTTAAGTGCTGGGGTGCCGTCAGGATAACTATAGTATATGTTATCCACTTTGATGATAGTCTCAGATCTCATATTTTGTTGTGATGTATGAAGCAATTGATACCTTTATCAGATCGGCAATAACAAAGGGAACAACTCCAATAGTCAGTGCTTCAATCAGTTCCAGATCTGCAACTGCCATCATCTGGGTGACACCTGCAAGATAGATCACAGCCAGTCCACATATGATTATTGAAGCATTGGATATAAACCGCTCTGGAGTTCTGATTTCTTTGAGATATCCGATCAGTAATGCAGCAAATACAAATCCTACAAGATATCCTCCGGTTGGACCTAGCAGAATTCCAAGCCCGGATGCACCTCCTGCAAACACAGGCAGACCTATGATTCCAAGCAATAAATAAACAAGTACACTGATGGTACCCCATTTTTTCCCAAGCATGGTTCCTGCCAGAAATACGAAAAGAACCTGTGCTGTTAGGGGAACCGGACTGATCGGGATGGGGACTCTTATATAGGCACCAACTGAGATCAGTGCAGCAAACAGTGCTGCAAATACCATTTTTCTTAGATCATCAGACTCTGGTGGGGGTGAATCAGTTTCATTGTAAACCATAAATCAAAAATGGTTAACATCGGATATAAATATTATTATTCAGATGAAAAAAAAGTAGCTGGATTGTGAAATCCAGCAGGACATATTGTCCAATTACATATCTTCAGGCATTTCCGGCATTCCGCCGCCACCGCCACCTCTGCCGCTTGATGCAATAACGTCATCAATTCTGAGGATCATTACTGCGGCTTCTGTGGCAGCATTGATTGCCTGGGTCTTGGTTCTGAGTGGTTCCACAACATTGTTCTCCCACATGTCAACAACCTTTCCGGTATAGACATCAAGACCTGCTTTCTTGTTACCTTTTTCATGCTGGGATTTCATTTCAACCATTGTGTCAATGGGGTCAAGTCCTGCATTTTCTGCAAGTGTCTTTGGTACAACTTCCAGTGCTTCTGCAAACTTTGAGACTGCAAGCTGTTCTCTTCCTTTAAGTGATGATGCATATTCAGAAAGTCTAAGAGATAGTTCTATCTCAGGGGAACCTCCTCCTGCAACGATCTGCCCATCTTCAAGGGCAACACCTACAACACGCAGTGCATCGTGCAGTGCCCTGTCAAGACTTTCGACAACATGCTCTGTACCACCGTGGAGTACTATTGAAACGGCTTTAGGACTTGGACAGTCGATAACAAAGGTCATTTTTGTGCCACTGATATTTTTCTCCTCAACACGGCCAGCGGAGCCAAGGTCTGATTCACTGATCTCATTGATATCCTGCAGGATTTTTGCACCGGTTGCCTTTGAGAGTTTTTCAAGATCACTGGTCTTCACTCTCCTGAGTGCATATATTCCTTCTTTCTGCAGGTAGTACTGGGCAAGGTCGTCAATTCCTTTCTGACAGAAGACCACATTTGCACCACTGCTGATAATCTTGCCTACCATATCCTTGATCATCTTTTCTTCCTGGTCCAGGAACATCTGCATCTGGTCAGGGGATGTTATCTTGATCTCTGCGTCCACTTCGGTTTTTTTCAGTTCTATTGCCTGGCTTAGCAGAAGGATCTTTGCATCCTTAACATGATCAGGCATACTGGGATGGACTTTTTCCTTATCAATGACAATTCCATTGATCAGCTCCGAATCTCTAATACTTCCACCTGCACGCTTTTCGATCTTGATGTCATCCACATCGACCTTGATGCCGGAATCAGTCTTTTCAGCAACTGCCCTTACAGCTTCTACGGTAAGCTTTGCAAGCTTTTCTTTATGTGATTCTGCACCTTTGCCTGTAATTGCAGTGGATGCAATCTTCTCCAGGGTCTGGGTGTCATCTTCTGAAACATCAATTGTAATGGTCTTTAGGATATCTGCTGATTTTTTTGCTGCTTCCCTGTAGCCACTGGAAATGATTGTCTGGTGAATTCCCATATCCATGAGATCTTCTGCCTTTTTGAGCAGTTCTCCTGCAAGGATGGATGCTGTTGTGGTTCCGTCTCCTACTTCATCATCCTGGGTCTTTGCAACCTCAACGATCATTTTTGCTGCCGGATGCTCGATATCCATTTCTTTGAGAATGGTGGCACCGTCATTTGTGATTACCACATCTCCCATTGAATCCACAAGCATTTTGTCCATTCCCTTGGGTCCAAGGGTTGTACGCACTGCATCTGCAACAGCTTTTGCTGCCATGATGTTGTTTCCCTGGGCATCTCGGCCCCTGGTTCTCTGAGTACCTTCTGCCAATATAAATATGGGCTGTCCACTCATATTTGCCATAATTCTAGCCTCCTTTATTGTAGTTGATTGATTAAAATTTGATTCAGGTTCATAATCTTTCAGGAGCATCAGATATGCTCGATTTTCCTATTCTAAATGCAAGCACTTCTATATAAATCTATTCAATAATCTATCTGTGATGCTCACTGTAAGGAGGCAGTCTAAACAGGATAAATGCCAGAAAGACTATGCTACCTGCTGCGTGCTGTAAACCTGTCATGTCAGACCTATATTCAGTCCTCAGGCAGGTATATTTTTTCCAGATGATTGCTTACTCTGCAGTAGACATAGTCTCTGTAATTGTTGCGGTTGACAATATCAAATACAGCAATATCTGGAATATACCATGATACTGCGGTTACTATATTATTCTCTTCCATCTCAGCGACAACATAATTGAGTTTTCCAAAATCATCAACCCATGTCCGCCAGTCGCTTGCCCGCATATCACTTGGATTCCCTGCAATTGCGGTTTCCAGTTTTTTGAGCAGGAAACCATATATCTGGAACCACTGTATATCATCCCGGCTGGCGTTTGCCTTTCCCTGCCTGATATCTTCTTCAAGCTGTTTTAAAAAAATAAATATATCACTTGATTTTAATGTCTTACTGCTGATCTTTTTGAGTATAATGTTAGCCCCGTGCATGTCCACACTCCGTATGAAAAAGTATTCTCTGCTGCAGGCAGATATCGGTACTTTCTTTTTTATTTGTTCTGAAAATAGATAAGGTTTTTTCCAAATATAAGGACTATGAATGGTTAATCTTATCTGTAATTGACCAGATATAAATATTAAAACGATTGCTATAAAGTATAAACAGATGTGGGGACTTCGTGTGGATAAAACCATAGAAAATATGACCAAGGCGTTTATTGGAGAGAGTCTGGCAAGAAACCGCTACACCAATTTTGCAAAGGTTGCAAAAAGTGAAGGATATGAACAGATCGCAGAGATATTTCTCAATACTGCAGAAAATGAAAGGGAACATGCTAAATGGATGCTAAAGCTGATAACCGAACTTAAAGTTGAAAGCGGGAAGGGACCTGACAAAGTCAACCTTGATATTGATGTTCCTGTTTGTGGAACAACTGTTGACAATTTAAATGATTCAATATCAGGGGAAGATTATGAAACACAGGTCATGTATCCCCAGTTCGCAGAAATCGCAGAACAGGAGGGTCTTCCGGAGATCGCAGAGAGGTTCAGGGCAATAGGTGAGGTTGAGAAACATCATCAGGAAAGATTTAAGAAACTCCTGTCCGAAGTTGAAAAAGGCACCGTATATAAAAAGAGTCAGGAAGTGCAATGGGTATGCAGGAAATGCGGATATGTACATACAGGTACAGAACCTCCAGAAGAGTGTCCGTCATGCGATCATGCATATAATTATTTCCAGGTGAAGTGTGAAGAATACTGATACCATACCTGATCAGGCTATTTGATTTAAAGGGCAGATACGAATGAATGCCCTTCCTTATTTTTTAAAGCTTACCACTTCTCCAGAAAGGCTAAAATGATCAATATTTTTTATATCCTGCTCCTGTATAAGATCAGAACCAAAATTAATAAATGGCGTCCCGACCGAGATTTGAACTCGGGTCTAAGGCTCCGCAGGCCTCAAGGATATCCACTACCCTATCGGGACATTCCGGAATTTAGCTAATGTGCTATCCTCATATAAATCTTATCATAATCTTTACATTATCAATAAAAGTTAAATCCCCCTTTTACTGATTTATTAATCATGACACTTACTCTAGGACTTGCAGGGAAACCAAATTCTGGAAAATCCACCTTTTTTAAGGCTGCTACAATGGCAGAGGTGGAGATTGCCAATTATCCGTTTACAACAATTGAGGCAAATCATGGTGTAACCTATGTTCGTGCCGACTGTCCCTGCAGGGAAAAGGATGATCTCTGCGGCAACTGTAATGGGGGTATAAGGTATGTTCCCATTGAGGTAATTGATGTTGCAGGACTGGTACCGGATGCCCATTTGGGTAGAGGTCTTGGGAACACTTTTCTTGATGAGCTGAGACAGGCATCGGCAATAATACATGTCATCGATGCCTCAGGTGGAACGGATAATGAAGGTAATCCGGTTGATGTGGGTACGCAAGACCCACTGGATGATGTGAAATTTCTCAACCATGAACTGACAATGTGGATCCACTCAATACTCAAGCGCAACTGGGAAAGATTATCAAGAAAAACTAAAGCTGAAAGCCTTAAAGTCTCCCAGGTAATTGCAGATCAGCTTGCAGGGGCAGGTGTTGACGAGGAACAGGTACATCAGGCAATACTGGCAGCAAAGCCGGCCCAGGATCATACAAAATGGAGTGACCAGGAACTGTTATCTCTTTGCGATCATATCCGTATCATAAGTAAACCAATGGTGATCGCTGCAAACAAGATAGATATTGCACCTGAGGATAACCTCAGTAAACTTAAAAGTACGGATTTGATGGTTATCGGTACAAGCGCTGCAGCTGAACTGGCCCTGAGATCTGCTGCAGGGTGTGGAATCATTGAATATTATCCCGGTGATGCCAGCTTCACTATCATCTGTGATGACCTGACCTCTTCCCAGAAAAAAGGCCTGCAAAGTCTTGAGCATTTTCTGGATAAACACCACAGGACAGGAGTACAGGAATGTATAAACCAGGCTGTCTTTGATCTGCTGGACCTTATTGTTGTTTATCCTGTTGAAGATGAGAAAAAGTGGACCGATAAAAATGATAATGTGCTGCCGGATGCATTTTTGATGAAAAAGGGTTCAACCGCCCATGACCTTGCATACAGGGTGCATTCAGATATAGGTGATAGGTTCCTGTATGCGGTGGATGCAAGAACAAGAATGCGCCTGGGTGAAAAACATGAACTTGAACATAATGATGTGATCAAGATCGTATCAACAGCAAACTGAAATTAGAACCTTTCCCGAAATTCCTGAAATACAACTAAGATTGATGCTTTGGTCAATATTATGATATCCCGGCTCTATAAACTCTATCTTCATCGCAGAATAATGCGAAACCGGGATTCTATTCCCGGACACATAACATTGGTACTTTCAGAATCAGGCTTGCTGACATCTGATGGATACAAATCGCTACAATCAACTGTTGATATATGCAGGGAACTTGGTATACAGATGATCAGCATCTATGTGGATATCCTTGATACCGAGAATCGTCTAAAGCAGGAGGTGGCCTGCAGGCTGATAGCAGATCTCGAACGGATGGTGTCCCGTCTATCCTACAGCCCAAAACTTAAGATATACTCACTTGATGGAGAACTGTATAAAGAAGTAGATGGTTCAGTACCTGAAATATTTTTTTCAGCAGGTTTTGGAGGAAGGGATGAGATCACAAAGGCAGTAAGATCCATATTAGGTGATGTGGAAAAAGGCAGAGTAAAGGTCGAGGAAATTGATGAGAATATTCTGGAATCAAGGTTAATGCTTCAGAATGAACCTGATGTTGTGATTCGTGCAGGAGGTCGGAACCTGTCTGATTTTCTGATATGGCAGTCGGTATACTCTGAACTCTTCTTTACAGATATCAACTGGTCTGACATAAGGGATATTGATGTTTTAAGGATTATCCGGGATTACCAGATGCGCCAGCGAAGGTTTGGACGATAATCCATTTCATTTATTATTTACTTTTCTCTCCATAACAAGTGCATTATCGTCGGGATAGTAGTTCCTGATTCTACCCCTTACAGAAAAACCATACCTTCTATAAAATTCCTGTACCTGTGTGCTATTTTCTCGCACTTCCAGAAATATCGCCTTTAAACCGCGTCTTGCTGCATATTCTATGGACCATCTGATCAGCACTGATCCAATACCCTGTCTGCGGTGGTGGGGATGGACTGCAATATTTGCAAGATGTGCATAGCTATTTACGACAAAAATAATAAGATATCCTGTAATATTTTTCTCAGTCTGATAAACAACAAACCCAGGATGACCTGTAAAAGAATAGAATATCCCCTCAGGCCAGGGATTTGGGAATGACATCCTCTCAATTTCTAATATTTCCTTCAGGTCACTGAACTTTGCTTTCCTGATCATCTGATTACAGATGAATATTCCTTCACCCTTTTAGGGATATCTGCTGAAACCCTGATTTTTCAGATATTTTTAAAAATATTCACTGATTATATTGTTCCCGGATTGAGTGATTATATATGTATGCAGTTATCGTATGCCCAAAATGCAGATCCCATTCCCAGATAATCGAGCAGGCAGGTGCAAAGACTACCAGATGCCAGAGATGCGGGTCCACACTCAAGGTACGCAGGCTGAGATTGCTGTATGAGAGTGATACTCTCAGCAAAGCAGTTGAAGCAAGGACATGCATACAGATGAAACTGGATGGGGAAGATGAACCCGATAAAGCAGATAAGTCTCAGGCAACCTTATCTGCAGACCGCAGGAAACCTCCAAAGAAGAAAGGACCTGAAAAGATAGTTCTCGATACTGTAAGATCAGAAGGGGGCACTGTGGATATATATGAACTTGAGCGCAGGCTTGCAGATCATGGTATTGAAGGTGAACAATTCGAGAAAGTACTGGCGATTCTGCTGGAGCGTGGTGAACTCTATTCTCCTGAAAAGGGTAGGATCAGAGCTGTATAATATTTTTAGTTTTCTGTTCATGGAAACGCAACATATATCTAAAAAGAGTGGATATTTATAAGATCTAAATTCATACGGCACAGATTTAAAATGTGTACTATCAGGTAAAATCATGTCAAATTCAATGGTTGATATTGTGGAGCTGCTGCTTACTGCAGAAATATATAATCGGTACAGTGAACTGGATGTTAACGACCTTCCAAAAAACATACGCAAAAAGTTCTGGAGCAGGGAGCACAGAAGCGTACCCCGGCCAGTATCTGTATCTGTATCTGACATAAAGGACCTCTATCAGGTCGAGGATGTTAGTCGGGATGTGAGGTCCCTACCGTTTGTTGATATCGACAGGGCAGGTTTTGGTATAAAGATAACTGCACTGGAGGTTGCAGCATCATGGTTTGGTAAACAGGAAAGGTCCGATGAGAGGATCGCAAACAATCCGGTGCTTGCATTCTATTTTGAGAAACTCAGGCAGAAGGGCGCAGATTATCGCAGTGCCAGAGAAAAGGTAAAGCCAAAGGAAGCTGATCGCGAGTGGATAGAGACCCTGATAAGTGAGATATCTGAGGAAGAGGGCGGAAAGGATATGTTGAAACTTGTCCGCATCATAGCACCGGAGGACATCATGCAACCCTTATCTGATCTGATACTCACTAAGAATCAGGAAGAGGAGATTGAAAAAATTGTTCGGGCAATACAATACAGGGACTACCTTAGAAAAATAGGACTGTATGACATCGGAAAGGTTTTGATGGTTGGTCCACCGGGAACAGGAAAGACTTCAGCTGCAAGAGCACTTTCTGAAAAGCTGGGTATACCCTTTGTTGAGGTCAGGCTTTCAATGATAACAGATCAGTATCTGGGAGAGACTGCAAAGAACATAGACCGCGTATTTGAACTGGTCAAGCAGCTATCTCCGTGTATCCTTTTCATTGATGAATTTGATTTCATTGCAAAGACCCGGGTTTCAGATGAACATGCAGCCCTTAAAAGAGCAGTAAATACCCTGCTTAAAGCCATAGATGAGATCAGTCTTACAAGAGACGGTGTTCTGCTGATTGCTGCTACCAATCATCCCCGGATGCTGGACAGTGCAGCATGGCGAAGATTTGATGAGATTATGAATTTCCCGCTTCCGGATGTAGATATGAGACGGAAAATACTTGATATTGTTACCCGGGATATAGATGGTACATTTGATACGAAACAGATATCTCACCTGACCGAAGGATATACCGGCTCAGATCTGCGCATGGTTATCAGGGAGGCAGTACTGAGTTCACTGGTGGAGGACAGGACATATCTGACACAACAGGATCTGCTGTATGCAGTGGACAATTTCAATGAACGTGCAGTTATAAAGTCAGATGAATATGCTGCTTGATAGTATATTTGAGGTATTTAATGAAGGTCACATTGCTGGGAACAGGCGATGCAATAGGAACTCCTGTGGTGGGATGTAATTGCCCTGCATGCATAGACGGGAAAAACGGCGGAAGAAGCCGAAGGTATCGCTTTTCTGTTATGGTCGAATCACAGGGGGGCAAAAGGGTACTTATCGATACAGGCCCTGATCTGAAATGGCAGATGCTGGAAAATGATTTCAGCCATGTGGATGGCGTGATATGGACACATGGACATTATGATCACTATGCAGGATTTGTTGAATTTCACCGGATACAGAGAAAGGTGGATGTGTATGGCCTGACCCAGACACTGGATTATATACTGGATTATCTCTATTTTCTAAAACCTGTGCGCCATGATGTTTCAATGTATGAGTCGTTTTATATAGGTGACCTTGAATTCACTCTTTTTGAGGTTAATCATCCTCCCATGAAAAATGTTGCCGGTGTTATGATCTGTGAAGGAACCAGAAAGGTGGTCATTACAGGGGATACATGCAAAGATATTCCTCACAGGAGCATGTCTCTTATCAGAAACGCTGATCTTCTTATTGCAGATGCCATTGTTCCTTCGGGTTTTAATGTAACAAAACACATGAATTCACAGCAGGCTCTAAGATTTGCACAAGATACTGGAGCAAAGGATGTGGTATTGATCCATCTGAGCCATTATTTCAGACCCCATGATGAGGAGGCAGAGAATCTGCCCCTGGGATATGATGGGATGGAGATAGAGGTCTTATGAAATTGAACAATATTGATGGTTATAGGTGCCAGGGTATCACCGATCATTTCTGATCTGACATATTAAGTCTGGTGTAAAAAAAATGATACCAATAAGGTTTTAAATATGTATGTCTTCCTACATATCGTTAATTTAAACAGGAGTTTTTGATATGACGTTTGGAATAGAATTTGTGCCAAGCGATCCAGTTCACAAGATCGCATACTATGCAAAGCTTGCAGAAGACCAGGGTTTCAGTAACGTATGGATAACCGACCATTTCAACAATCGTGATGTGTACACAACACTGGCTACACTTGCCATGAACACAAACACCATCAAACTTGGTACAGGAGTTACGAACCCCTATACAAGAAATGTAGCAATCACCGCTTCAAGCATTGGCTCCATAAATGATATTTCAGGCGGCAGGGCCATTCTGGGAATCGGTCCAGGGGATAAGGCAACATTTGACTCTATGGGAATCTCGTGGGATAAACCACTGACCATGACCAAGGAAACTATTGCTGCACTAAGGGAATACTTTGCAGGAAATAAAGTCAGCATGGACGGCGAGATGGTCAAGGTCGGCGGTGCAAAGATGGCTTTCAAGACCGGCGATATCCCTATCTATATGGGTGCCCAGGGTCCAAAAATGCTTGAGCTTGCAGGAGAGGTGGCAGATGGTGTTCTGATCAATGCATCTCATCCAAAGGATTTCGAAGTTGCAATGGAGAAGATCTCTGCAGGTGCAAAGAAAGCAGGCAGAAGTATGGATGAGATTGATGTAGGTGCATATACCTGTTTCTCAGTTGACAAAGATGCTGGAAAAGCTATAGGTGCTGCAAAAGTTGTTGTTGCTTTCATAGTTGCAGGTTCTCCAGATATGGTTCTTGAACGTCATGGAATTGATGTGGAAGCCAAGAAAAAGATTGGTGAAGCTATATCAAAAGGCGACTTTGGTGCCCTTATGGGCGGGCTTGTGACAGATGGTATGATGGATGCTTTCTCTATCTGCGGAACTCCTGATGAATGTAAACAGAGAATAAATGATCTGCTTGATATTGGCGTAACACAGATTGTTGTTGGCTCACCAATTGGACCAAACAAGGAAAAAGCCATCAAGCTCATTGGAAAGGAAATTATCGGAGGAAACTGAGATTGCATCCAAAGATCGCAGAGGTCATTGAATATGACGTTTGTACAGCCTGCGGGGCATGCGCAGCCGTATGTCCTGTAAAGGCAGTAAACGTCAATACCAAAGCAGAAATCCGTGACCCCAATGATATGACTCTTTATGTCAAGGGGGCAGCTCCTGAAGTATGTGAAGAATGCTATGCATGCAGCCGGGTGTGTCCGGTTGTACATGGATATCTGGAAGACGAGTTTGCAAATGTAAAGAGATTCTTTGCTGCAAAGAGCGATATTCCAGGTCAGGATGGTGGAGTTACTTCTGCTATTTTAAAATCACTATTTGAGAAAAACGAAATTGACTGTGTGGTTGGAATTTCCAGGGATGAAAACTGGCAGACCGAGCTTATTCTTATGACAAAACCGGAAGATGTGGATAAGACCACTGGTACCAAGTATACCTATGATTCAGTTGTCTCTGCTTTGAGGGAACCCTTTGAAAAATTTGACCGAATAGCTGTTGTGGGTGTTCCATGCCAGATACACGGTTCAAGACTTATTATGGATAATATCAACGACAAAATCGTTCTTCTGGTCGGCCTGTTCTGTATGGAGAGTTTCTACCATGACGTCATGACAGAGGAGATTATACCTGAAAAACTTGGACTAAGCATCTCTGAGGTCATAAAACTGGACTTTGCAAAAGGAAAATTCTGGGCATATACCAGGGATGGTGAGTCTCATAATGTACCTATTCCGGAAATAGCACCTCTTGCAAGGGATCCGTGCCATGCCTGCTGCGATTACACGGCAATCTATGCAGATATCTCTGTAGGTTCTGTGGGAGCACCAGACGGCTGGAACAGTGTACTCATAAGAACTGAGGCCGGTGAAAGGTATTTCGATATGGTCGAAGGTCTTGAAATAATGGAAGATCCAAAACCTGGAATGTCCCTGATCAAGAAACTGACTGATATGAAACATTCAAACAACGTTGAACATTACCTGGAAGTATGTGAGAAATTCTCATTCGAAGATGCAGGTATTTACTGATGGTAGCTGCTATGCATATGAAAAGAGCCTTCTATATTGGCCGTTTTCAGCCATTTCATCTTGGTCATCAGGCAGTACTTGAGATGATTGCAAAGGAAGTGGATGAGGTGGTAATCGGGATTGGCAGTGCACAGAAGAGCCACGAGGTTACAGACCCTTTCACAGCTGGTGAAAGGGTAATGATGATACGTCATGCTCTTGGTGATACTGGAGTACCCCATTATGCCATGCCAATAGAAGATATCCAGCAAAATACTGTTTGGGTTTCATATGTAAGCTCAAGGACCCCACCCTTTGAAATTGTTTTTTCGAACAATCCCCTGGTAATTCAGCTGTTCAGGGAGGCAAACATTGAAGTAAAACAGCCTCCCATGTATTTGCGCAGTCAGTATTCTGGTACAGAGATCAGAAAGAGAATTGTCCATGACATGGAATGGAAACACCTTGTTCCACCTGCAGTTGTAGATGTTATTGAAGAGGTGAATGGTGTTGAGAGACTTAGAAACATTTCTAAAACAGACTATGCATGACCTACAAATAACCTCTCATAATTGTAGATCTGTTTTTCTTAGTACTGTTTCTGGATCAATTCTTTGAAATTGAATTATATTTTTCTACCACACAGTTATTTCTATTATCTTTTTCTATTATTTTTTCAGATACTCTATTTCAAATGCTGGCCTGACTCTGTATCAGATGGTAAGGGGAAAATGCTATATATCTATTTCAACAATATTTGAAATAGAAAGCAGTATTTTATTACATATATAAAGAGGGTTTGAAATGATCAGAACAATACTCTTTCCTGTTGATTTTTCTACAGAGAGTTCAGATGTACTGTCCTGTGCTGGAGAATTGAAGAATGTAGGACTTGAAAAGGTCATCCTTCTGCATGTTGTGGATATCTATAAGGCGCAGGGTCTTGCTCCAATGTTTGAAAGAAATGCAAAGGAGAAGATAGAGGAGTACAGAAAGGTGCTTGAGGAAATGGATATCGATTCCAGTACTCTTGTGGTTCAGGGAGATGTGAAAAAGACGATTGCCAGTGTTGCTGAAGATGAAGGTGTGGACTGTATAATTATGGGTGCAACCACAGGAGGTTTTATCAGGGGACGTCTGATGGGAAGAACAACCGAGTATATTTCCAGAACCTCCAGCAAGATGGTCCTGATCGAAAAATACGATCATTTCAGAGAGGAAGATGAACTCTATATCAAAGCGTGTTCTGCAAAATTCAGTCGTGTACTTCTTCCGATGGACTTTTCAAGAAATTCAAAAAAAGCACTGGACGAGATCGAACATCTCAGTGATATTATTCATGAACTTATTCTGATGCATGTTATTGAACGTGCCAGAAGTCCTGAAGAACTTGAAGAGATAAAGGAAGACGCACTGAAATCCCTTAGGGACCTGGGGCAGAGATTTGAAGATAAGCTTGACGTTGAATATCAGGTAGCTGAAGGAAATCCTTCTGAATCAATTGATCGATTTGCAGAGGAAACGGATGTTACTCTGATAGCTGTGACAACGCACGGCAAAGGCTCATTCAAGGATATTCTGCTTGGCAGCACTGCGGAAAATCTTCTCAGAAGAACCCTGAAACCGGTATTGCTGATTCCTGCAGGTAAGAGGTGATTTAAATGGAAGATGAAAGAGAACTTGATTTTTTCAGCAAGTACCTTTCCATATGGGTTGCAGTGTGTATTGTTCTTGGTACTGCCATTGGATATTTGTTCCCCGTGTTTGCAGATACACTTGGTCAGTATGAGATTGCAAATGTTTCCATACCCATTGCAATTGTTCTGTTGATCATGATGTATCCCATCATGCTAAAGATCAGTTTTGAGGAAATATTGAAGGTAAAGGAGAACAAAAAACCTCTTTATCTGACCGTACTGATCAACTGGGGAATAAAGCCGTTTACAATGACCGCCATTGCCTGGTTATTTATCAGTGTATTCTTTGGTGGGCTTATACCTCTTGATCTCCAGGCAGAATATATAGCCGGCCTGATCATACTGGGACTTGCTCCCTGTACCGCAATGGTACTTGTATGGACACACCTGGCAAACGGAAATATCAATTATGCACTCGTTCAGGTATCTGTAAATGACCTGATAATTCTATTGCTGTTTGCTCCCCTGGGTGCGTTTCTGGTAGGCCAGACAACGGATTTCCCGATACCTGTGATGACAATATTCTATTCTGTGCTATTTTATGTGGCACTGCCTCTTGTTCTTGCAATATTTACCCGTTATTATGTAATACACAAAAAAGGTATTGTATGGTTTGAAAGGAATCTGATGAAGAGGATTGAATGGATTACTCCTGCAGGTCTTCTTGTAACCCTGATCCTGATCTTTACTCTTCAGGGTGAAATGATTCTCAATCATCCCTTGCATATTGCACTGATCGCTGTACCGATAATTGTGCAGACATACTTTATATTCGCTATCAGTTACCTTGGCGCAAGAAAGCTGAAGATTCCATTCTCTGAAGCTGCACCTTCCTCATTCATTGCCCCGAGCAATTTCTTTGAACTGGCAGTAGCTACCACATTGATACTGTTTGGTGCAACTTCAGGTGCAACCCTTGCAACGGTTGTGGGTGTACTGGTGGAGGTACCTGTAATGCTCTCACTTGTCAAGATCATGAAGAAAAATAGGGCAAAATTCCAGTTTGAGGCAGGGGTATGAGAATATGAATGAAAATAATTGTGAATTCAACAGAGTCATGGAAGATGGTTGCTGTTCCAGCTGTATTGTTTCTCCTGATAAATGCACTGATTCAGTATCGAAGCAGTATTTATTGCTGAATCCCTGACAAAAATAGCAGGTTCGATGTCAATAGAATTCAGGTAAGCAGGAAGAGAATTCACATTCTCTTCATTTAGAAAATATTTTTTGTACCGGCATGTAGATTTTTGTTCGCCCCATACAGGGCAAAGGTGACAAAATGGGTTTACTGCATGAGAGCGAACATTTCGCTAAACGAGTTCAGCATGTTCTAAAATACTCTGAAAGAATATAAGGTAAATTTTTTAGCTTTTACATATTAACTTTAAAGCTAACATAGTCTGACAGTTCAGATAATCAGTATCTCATTTAAAAAAATCTTCACTCCAGTCGATATTGCCTGGCCTGAAACCATCCAGATCATCTTCTTTTCCATTTTTGATGGCTTTTATAATGTGGTTTATATATTCTGCGATTTCTTCCGGTCTCATGTATGTGGTATTGACCTCAAAGACACTTTTGCAGTACTGTACGGATTCTGCCAGTATCACATCAAGTGCTTCTGCTTCCACATTCTCTTCGATCTTCTCAGGTGAATAGTTTCGTGTCTGCAACCTCTTTTTGAGAATATCTGGTGATGCACGAAGAACAATTACAGTATCTGTAATATAATGTGACATGTGACTTTCCACTAAAACAGTTTCTCCACACTTTGTGTTCTCATCTATCAGCTCAATCAGGCTGTCGTGTATATGTTCGATATCTGCTATCAGGCAATCGCGTTTTGTATCAACACCGCAGTGCAGTTCTTTTTCCTTTATCAGATCATTGAGGTTTATGATCCGATATCCAAAGGATGTACTGAGTATTCCTGAAACAGTAGTTTTGCCGGTACCAGGTGTACCTGTGATCCCAATCAGCATAATCTGATAAATGTCCTCATTCACTTAATGGTTTTGACTGCCTTACAAGGTCCAAAAAATTTCTGATAACTGTCATGCCATCAGGTGTGAGTATTGATTCAGGATGAAACTGCACTCCGTACACAGCATATTTTCTGTGGGCAATACCCATGATAATTCCATCTTCAGAACGTGCAATTACCTCTATATCGGGAGCAAGGATTTCGATTGCAAGTGAATGATACCTGGCACTGATAAAAGGGTCCTGTATATCTTTGAACAGTGGCGAACCATTATGATTTATTGTACATTCCTTCCCATGTACAGGACCTGCTTTAGAATGTCCGGTTCTGCCTCCAAATGCTGTATTTATTGCCTGATGACCAAGACAGACCCCTAGAATGGGCATCCTGGCGGTAAAGTGCTCAATTATAGGGATACAGTTTCCTGTATCTTCAGGATTTTCAGGGCTTCCAGGTCCTGGTGAGATCACTATAGCATCCGGTTGCATGGACTCTATATCTCTGATAGATACTGTATTTGAGACCACCACTGTCTCAGCATTCAATATTGAAAAATAATCCACCAGATTCCAGACAAAAGAGTCCCTGTTGTTTATGAACAATACTTTCATTGTGCACCTGCCCCAATTGACCTTATCATCGCTGCCATTTTTCTTTCGGTCTCCCTGTATTCATATTCTGGATCTGAATCTGCAACAATACCTGCACCTGCCTGAATGCTTGCAGTACCATTGTTTATGACCACTGTCCTGATAACAATGGCAAAATCAGCATCACCATTCCATGTATAATATCCAGCACCTCCTCCATATACACCCCGGGCCGATTTTTCAAGATCGTCAATTATTTCCATTGCACGTATTTTTGGTGCTCCGGAAAGGGTACCTGCAGGAAAAATTGCCCGTGTCGCATCAAACTGATTACATTCATCCCTCAAAATTCCAGTTACTGTACTTTCAATGTGCTGCACATGTGAATATTTAACAACACTCATCAGATCCTCTACCTTAACAGTTCCACCCTTTGAAACCATTCTCACGTCATTTCTTCCAAGATCCACAAGCATTACATGCTCTGCTCTTTCCTTCTCATCATTTAACATATGGGAGGCATATTTATCATCCTCACTTTCATTCTGGCCCCGGGAACATGTTCCTGCGATTGGATTTGTTATTACCTTTCTGTTATGTACTGTAAGCAGGGTTTCAGGACTGGCTCCTACAATGCTCAGATCCCTGAAGTTTAGCAGATACATGTATGGGCTGGGGTTGATGTTCCTGAGTGCATTGTATAGCTTAAAGGGCTTCTCATCAAAATCGAAGATATATTTTCTTGAGAGAACAACCTGAAATATATCCCCCTCGATTATGTGTTCCTTTGCCATGGTAACTGATTGCCTGAATTCATCGCTGCCCATATTGCATGACAAAGTACTGCTGAGTGCAGGCATGCCCTGTTCAGTCTGGACACTTTGCTCTGCTTCTTTTAGAAGCCTGTACATATCTGCGGCATCGGATAATGCCTGGTCATATACATGCTCAGGATTGGATTTTTCAGTTACAAGAGGAGTGAGGACAATGTATGTCCTGTTCTCCAGATGATCAAATAGAAATGTTTTTCCAGTGAATGCAAACTGCATGTCAGGTATTCCTGAATCATATTTCCTTTTCCGGTCCAGCCAGCAGTCATATACAATATCATAACCATTGTACCCAATTGCTCCTCCAAGAAATGTCTGCCTGTCAAACCTCTGAAAGTTGAGAAAATTTGTATCTTCAGGACCAGGGAATATTGTACCAAGTGCATCCAGTACATCCATTCCATCCCTGATTTTACATTTTTTATCAATATCATCTGAAGGGATACATACTGATTTCATTTTGGAGGTTATATGCATTGCCAGAGGCGAACCTGTTGAATGGCTTGCTGTAACCTGTCTTTCTTTGATGGAGATAACCAGATCCGGGTCTGAACCAACAAAGGAAAATCTTGCATGCCTTTTTTCTTTTTCAACTGATTCAAGCAGATATGAATATTCATGGTCCTGCAACTGCGAGTACAGCTGAAGAGGTGAGGACGCTGTATCCACTGCTGCCATCAGCTGGACAATTGCCGGATAATTTCCGGATTGCCTGACAATCTCTGTAAACTGGTTTTTTGTAAGATCAAATGAGATCATTCAATGCACCGTGCCCCTCTGATAAATAGTTCTATTTTTTCCCTGTCCTTTTCTCCATTGGTCTCAATACCTGATGCAGTATCAACTCCATAGGGTGCAACACAGCGAACTGCCTCTGATATATTGGAAGGGTCAAGTCCTCCTGCAAGTATTACCGGTACCTCTGATTTCTGTACGATTTTTTGGCTGATATCCCATCTATGAACTCTGCCTGTTCCCCCACTTCCTGCAGAAGAGTGTGAATCAAGCAGCACACCGTCGATCAGGCAATTTTGTGTAAAAGAGTTGATCTTTTCTACTATCTTGTCTGTCGCCTGATCAACAGGACCTGCAATTTTTACAGGTATCTGAAATGTTTTGATGATCTGTACATCTGTATTGTCTCTTATTTTTTCTATTTCTCTGGTATTCAGATAGGAATGTAACTGTATCACATCCGGCTGAGCAAACTCGATCATCTCAGTTGCATGCTCTGCGTTTTCAGGCATGATTACCATTACCGACTTAACGAAAAGAGGTACTTTTGAAATAAGGGCTGCTGCAGTTTGAAGATCAACTTTACGTCGTGTTTTTACAGGAACCTCTGTAATGATTCCTACAGCATCAGCTCCAAAACTGGCTGCGGTTTCAATCTCAGCATGAGACTTCATTCCGCATATTTTTACGCGGGGTTGTGCCTGTTTCATTATATTTTCCTCGACTGTGTGAAAAATCTCTAAACTCCCTGAGTTTTTCCATTGCTTTGTTACTATCGATCAGCTCCTGTGCCATTTCAACTCCTTCTCTGACTGAACTAACAGCCCCGGCAACGTACAGTGATGCAGCTGCATTGATCACAACAATATCTCTTTTTGGCCCCTTTTCCCCATTTAATATATACAATATATCTCTGGCATTCTCTTCCGGGGTACCACCAACTATCTCAGGTGCAGTTGCCTTTTTGATCCCCAGTTGCTGTGGGGTTAGTGTATAGGTCCTGATAACGCCGTCATCAAGTTCTGCAGCATATGTATCCGAAATATTGGATATCTCATCCATGCGGTCCCCATGTACCACCATTGCCCTTTTGCATCCAAGTTTCTGGAGTACATGAGCTATTGGCTTGCATAGATTTTTGTCGTATACTCCTATGACCTGTGCCTCTGCACCTGCAGGGTTTGTCAGTGGTCCCAGAATATTGAAAATTGTATGTACTCCCATCTCCTTTCTCAGACCCGCGACTCTTTTCATTGAAGGATGAAACACCGGTGCCAGCATGAACCCTATACCAACCTTTTCTATTGAACATTTCACTGCTTCAGGTGAACAGTCTATTTTGATCCCCAGACTGTTAAGGACATCTGCACTGCCTGATAGTGAGGTAACAGAATGGTTACCGTGTTTTGCAACAGGAACTCCTGCGGCGGCTGTTACTATTGCAGCAGCTGTTGAAACATTGATGGTGTTGTGCAGGTCTCCCCCTGTACCACATGTGTCCACCATGGTACCATTCACATCAGGGTAAATTCTTTTTCCTGCCTTTTTCATACCCATTGCAAACCCTGCGATTTCATCATATGTTGGTCCTTTCATTTTCAGAGCCATCAGGAACGCACCTATCTGAGCGTCAGTAGCACTGCTGAATATCATACTGACAGCCTTTTCAGCTTCTGCTACTGACAGGCTCTGTCCACTGGTTATTTTCTGTATGCATGACCTCATATTATCACCAAATATTATTGCTTATTGTACAAAAATGTACTATACTGTATAATATTTATAGATATTTGAATATACTTATACATTACGGTCAAAATAAAAACTTTCAGATAATCGGACCTGTAAGAAATCAGAGATAAAAAAAAAGTTGTCTCAAATGTGATAAAATCACAGGATTCTCAGTTACTGACTAAGCTGCAAGCCTGCAATTTCGTACAATCTGCTCATATCCAGATTTTCGAATACCATGTCTGCCAGATCCTCATAAGGATCTATGACAGCATTTTGTTCAGGAATGTACTCAAGGCCCTTTTTCCTGTACAGGTACCTTATAAGGGCATTTCTGATATTCTCATTCTCGAACAACCCATGAAAATATGTACCAAAGATCAGGCCTGTGCTGTCAATACATCCATCATCCTCAAATACAAAATCCTTTGATGTGGAATTACCCATATGTATCTCATAGCCTGATACTGCCTCTCCTTTTATAGGATCAAATATTTCTCCGCCTGCAGTGATCGCTTTTGTAACCTGAACTGTCTTTTTCTTATATAGCTTGAAAGTAGTTTCAATGTCAAGAAGCCCCAGGCCTTCATATTCGCGGTTCTCTCCGCCTTCTACTCCGGAATCATATATTATTTTTCCCAGCATCTGGTATCCCCCGCAGATGCCTATGATCGGACCTTTACCACTGAACTTTTTGATCTGGTTGTATAGCCTGCTCTTTTTCAGATCGCAAAGATCACTTATGGTGTTTTTTGTTCCAGGTAAGATGACTGCATCCGGTGTACCAAGATCCTCATCAAGGTCCACATATCTAATATGGGCCAGGTTCTCAAGGGGCTCGAAATCAGTGAAGTTGGATATTCTTGGAAAACGGATTACTGCAATTTCAATATCATGGTCAGAAGGTGTGCTGCCAGCCTTATCATCGATTGAGACCGAGTCTTCAGACGGAATCCCGAGTTTAGAATAGGGCAGAACTCCAAGTACAGGAATCCCTGTCTTTTCTTCAAGCTGCCTTAGCCCGGGTTCAAGGATAGCAATATCTCCCCTGAACTTGTTGATAATGAATCCCTTAACATTTGCGCGAACATCGTCTGGCAGAAGTTCCAGTGTTCCATAAAGGCTTGCAAACACCCCTCCCCTTTCAATATCTCCCACAAGAATAATGGGTGCATCTGTCAGCCGGGCGGTTCCGATATTAACGATATCCCTGTCATAAAGATTGATTTCAGCAGCTCCTCCTGCCCCTTCCATTACAATAATCTCATACTCTTCACCCAGACGTCTGAGTGCACCTTCAAGTATCTCATGCATTGTGTGTATGGAATCATAATATTCACCTGCTGCCTTGTCTGCATAGGGCTCTCCAAGTATGATCACCTGAGATTGCCTGTCCCCTTTAGGTTTTAGAAGGACGGGATTCATGTCAGCAGTGGGCTCAACACCTGCAGCTTTTGCCTGAATAGCCTGAGCAATTCCTATTTCTTTACCATCAGCTGTAATCCATGAATTGAGACTCATATTCTGGGCTTTAAAAGGCGCAACTCTGTATTCCTTTGAAAGAATCCTGCAGATAGCGGTTACTATTGCACTTTTTCCTACATGCGAAGCAGTCCCCAATATCAGCAGATACCCGGGTTTTGTTTTTGTAATCATTCAGGACAACTCCAAGTAATAAGTTTTATCAGGAAACAATTCTATGTAATTAAAAACTTACTGAAACAAATTATGTTTAGTTAACTACAATTTACTTAATCTGGGTGAAAGATTGTCAGATCTACTACATATAAGCGGCGGCCCGACAAAGCCGGAGATTATCGCAATATCCCTGTCCAAGCTGGAACTTGCTGAAGGATCCACATTTGTTGATGTGGGATGCGGCACAGGTGCAGTTTCAATAGCTGCTTCAAGACAGGTACGCAACCTAAAGATATATGCCATCGATGCAAGAGATGAGGCTATCCGGGTTGCAGGTGAGAACTTCAAAAATACTGGTACCAATGCCAGTCTGATACATGGCGAAGTATCAAAGGTTTTAAGTCAACAGAAGGATATTGATACAATCGACTGTGCATTTATTGGTGGAACCAGAAATATTCAGCAGGTACTTGAGATACTTTTGCACAAAGGTGCAAAGAACATCGTGGTAAATGCAGTAAGAATCGAGACTGTTGTAAGGACCATGAACAGGATGCAAGAACTTGGAATATTTGATGAGGTATTGCACGTGGCGGTATCACGTGGAAAATCAATTACAGGAGAAACAATGTTTCAGCCTGAGAATCCTGTATATATTATTGTAGGCAGGTCTGGCTGAAGATTATAGTTGATATAACGGAGATTAAAAATGCTTATAGGAGTAGGACTTGGACCAGGAGATCCACAGCTTTTGACATTGAAAGCCATTGAAACACTGAAAAATAGTGACAAGGTATATGTACCCGGCAGAATGGCCGCGGAACTGGTTGAACCATATGCTGATGCTGAAATTCTGGACTTTCCAATGATCAGGGACTATGATACTCTCAATGATATATGGAAAAAAAACGCAGATCAGATCGCAGATCATGCAAAAAGATCAATGGTGTCTTTTGGACTGATCGGGGATCCGAATTTTTTCTCGACATTCACACATCTTAAAAGGGTGATGAACAGATACTATCCTGATGTTGAGGTGGAAACTGTACCGGGAATAAGTTCTATTACCTCCTTTGCTTCAAGAACAGGCTCTGAAATCGATTCTTCCTTTGAGGTAACGGATGGGAGCCAGGTCAGCTATAAGATAGCTCTAAAGGCCCGCCATCCCCGGGAACTTATGGATAAGTTCTCTGAAGAAGGTTACAATGAGTTCGTTTTTGCAGAAAGACTGTTCTCAGAGAAGGAAACAATAATAACAAACATTGCAGACATTCCTGAAAAGGGCAATTATTTCAGTATCCTCTATGCAGGAAAAAAATGATAACAGGTGTAATCATATGACTGATAGGAAAGTATATTTTGTTGGTGCAGGCCCGGGTGATCCAAAACTGATAACTGTTAGGGGTAAGGAACTTCTCGAAAATGCTGATCTGGTTGTGTATGCAGGTTCCCTGATCAATCCTATAGTTCTTGACTACTCAGATGGAAAAAAGGTTGATAGTTATGGCCTGACACTGGATGAGATCACTGAAATGATGGCAGAAAGTGTCAATGAAGGCAAGATGGTTGTACGCCTTCACAGTGGAGATCCGTCTCTGTATGGTTCCATAGTGGAGCAGATGGAGGAACTGAAGAAGTATGAGATTGAGGTTGAAAGGGTTCCAGGTGTTTCTTCCATATTTGCATCAGCTGCAGCTTTGAATACTCAGCTGACACTCAATGGTGTATCTGATTCTCTGATAATAACCAGGCCTGCAGGAAAAACGCTTGAACAGGACCTGATTGCCGAATTTTCACGCCTGAATTCTACTATGGCAGTGTTTCTGGGTACCCAGAAAATAGAGCAGATCATGAACAAGGTTGAGTGTCCAAAAGATACACCTGTGGCTGTCATCTACCATGCATCATGGGATGATGAAAAGGTCATAAGGGGTACAGTTGAGGATATTGCTGATAGGGTTAAGGAAGCAGGTATCAAACGTTCAGCTATGATAATCATAGGTGGTGTGGTTGATCCTAAAAATTACAGGAGGTCGCACCTATACGGAGTTGCGCAGGATCCGCTGTAATCACTTTTGAGCGGAATCTGGAAGCTGCCAGAAAGGTGGCTGATCACCTGGGTGCTGATATCCTGGTATATAAAAAAGGCATTTTCAGGTCAGCATTTGAGAATTATCATTCAATTATAGCTCTGTTTGCCACAGGGATAGTGGTCAGGGAAATTGCTCCACTTATCACTGATAAGTGGGAGGATCCGGCAGTTATTGTCATGGATTCTAACCTGAACTTTGCCATACCTCTCCTTGGCGGTCATCATGGTGCAAATGAAATAGTGCGCAGACTCTGCGAACTTGGGTGTATTCCGGTGATCACAACAGCAACAGAGGTACATGGCAAGCAGTCGGTAGAGGGCGTTGCCCGGGCTCTTGGATGCGAGATCATTAATAGGGACTCAACACGGGCAGTAAACTGTGCTTTTCTTGACCAGGATGTCGAAGTGCTGGAGATAAGCGGTCCCAGAGTAGTCATTGTTGATGATGATGTATCTGTGCTAAAGCGCAGGAAGGAATGAAATGGATAGTGATTAATGATATGCTGGTCGTAGGTGTAGGTGCAAGAAAAGGTATTGATTCGGCTGAAGCAGTTGATGCAATTAGCCGGGCACTTGATGAAGCAGACTGCAGTATGCAGGATGTGCGGTTTCTGGCATCTGCAAAATTGAAGGAGAATGAAAGCGGACTACTGGAAGCAGCCCGGATACTTGATATTGAAATCAGGTTCCTTCCGCATGAGCTGCTCAACAGCTACATTACACCATCCCCCTCCCAGGCACAGCGCTTTGGTCTGACAGGTGTTGCAGAACCTGCTGCACTTGCACTTTCTGAGAATAAGAGATTGATATTTAAAAAAAAGTTTATGGAAGGATTACAGTTGCAATCGCAGAATAATGTAAGCACAAAAAAAGGAAGACTGTATATAGTAGGTATAGGCCCAGGCTCCACGGATCACATGACAGTTAAGGCGTGTGAGGTTCTCAGAAGGTCTGATTATGTGATCGGAAACGGGACCTATCTTGACCAGATAGCGGATCTGCTGGACAAACAGGAGATTATTCGCAGTTCAATGGGCAAGGAAGTGGACAGGGCCAGCCAGGCAGTTGAACTCTCACAGGAGGGTGAGGTATCCATCATCAGTGGAGGCGATGCGAATGTATATGGTATGGCAGGTCTTGTTCTGGAAGTTGCAGAGCATACAGGTCTTGATGTTGAGATTGAGGTTGTACCAGGGGTTACGGCAATAACAGCTGCTGCAAGTATCCTGGGAGCACCTATTGTAAATGACTTTGCTGTCATCAGCCTGAGCGATCTGCTCACACCCTGGGAGATGATCGAAAAAAGGCTGGAAGCAGCAGCATCCACAGACTTTGTGATTTCTCTTTACAATCCAAAGAGCCGCCAGAGAAGATCGAATTTCAGCAGGGCAATTGATATAATTAAAAAACACCGGGCTGATTCGGTTCCTGTAGGTCTTGTAAAAAATGCACTCAGAGGCCAGGATGAGGATTGTGTTGTCACCACCCTGGGAGAGGTGCTCAAATATAATGAATGGGTGGATATGAGCACAACCATACTTGTTACAAACAGCGAGTCCAGGATATGGGAAAATAACAGTACCAAAAGAATAATTACTCCAAGGGGGTATCATCGTAAATATGACTACTGAAAAAAGCAATAAAATTCCGGTTGATGAACTTGGCGATCTTGTCCAGTTCACCACAGATATTGATCAGGAACTGGTTGAAAAATGCAGGGACCTTGGTGCACATACACAGGAAGCAAAGGCCATTTCCATGACCAGCAGAAACATTGCCCGCCTCATTGTAGGTGACAGGACCCAGGAAGACCGTATACGTCAGAGGTGTATGATCGCAACCGGTGATCCAGGTGTAGCTTATCTGATGCAGTTTAAGGATAATCCGATCCAGGCAGGTATCGAAGCTATCAGGAATGGGGCACCCATATTTGTTGATATCAATATGGTAAAGACCGGAATAAGCAAGAGAGGCCATACAAGTGAAGTAATCTGTGTTCTGGATAAGGACCCTGATGCTGAACTTGCCCATAAGTACGGAATAACCCGCACCTCTGCAGGTTTTCTTGCATGCAGGGACCAGCTGAACGGATCAATAATTGCCATAGGGAATGCACCATCAGCTGCCCTTACAGTCTGCAGACTCATAGAACACGGTGTCAGGCCTGCTCTTGTTGTAGGTACTCCGGTAGGGTTTGTGAATGCAGCCGAATCCAAGGAAATGGTCCGGAAGATGGATGTGCCGTCAATAACCTGTGTGGGAACCCGGGGAGGAACTCCAATAGCTGTTGCCTGTGTCAATGAACTGATCGCAATGTCCAATGAAGAGGATTCTGTATAATCTAAGATAATTCAGTAGAATCCCTACTTTTTTTAAAAAAGATATGCACTCATCATCCAGAGACCTACCGCGATGAGAACGATTCCTGCAGCCATTTTAAGATGACGGGTAAGATGTGTTATTTTTCCAAGTTTTGCAGATGTGATATTTGCTGAATATGCTATTACAAGCACTGGAATCGAAAATCCCAGAGAGTATATGGAAAGAATAGCTATACCATTAAAGATATTGCCCTCAACAGCAACCATTGTAAGAATCGCACCCAGGATAGGACCTGTACATGGAATCCATAATATTCCCAGAGAAATTCCAAGTATCAAAGCTCCTGAGACCCCTCCTTTTCCGGTAACCTGAAAGGGGAGTCTGGAAAAGATGTTGAAGAGATGAAAATTTTCTACCAGAAGTGATATGCCCAGTACCAGAATGATGAGTGAGGCAGCTATTCTTAGATAATCTATGTATCCTGCAAGGAGACTGCCAAAAGCAGAACTCAGGATACCCATTGCTATAAATGATATTGACAGTCCAATAACAATAGCAACAGGCCGGTACTTACCGCTGTCTGCCGAATAGGCAAGAATGGGCGGAATGAGTGGAAGGATGCATGGTGAAATAACACTCAATATCCCTGCCAGAAATACGGCAAACGGGCCAAAAGATAGCTGTTCGAACATAATATACCCGGGTGCTTATGGACTGGATCAGATACTATAAGATTGTGGTAATATGTTAGTTATCTGCATATTCATTTTTTCTGATTGATATAGCAGACTGGATTCTCGTGTCAATAGCCTGGTAAGGTGCATATCCTCTCAGTTTTGCTTCTTCGGGATCACTGGTAGGTCCCGCATCCCCCATATAAACATATTCTCCATTCCCACCTTCAATGATTACAAGTGTTTCAGGTACTCTGAATACGTCAAAGGCCCTGGCAATTTCACGATTCTGATCAATATCGATATATATTACAGATGCACTGTCCCGATATTCCTCTGAAAGCGTTTCAATAACAGGCTTCTGTTCCTGGCATGCAGGACACCACTCTGCTCCGAATGTGATTGAAAGGGTCCCCTGCTCCAGCATGGAATCAATTTCAGAGTATACGCTCTGATCAGCCTGTTCCTCAACACATCCCCCGGTTGATACAGAAATTATTGTGGTCAGTAATACCACAATACATATCTTGAGCACCCTTTTAATTCGGTTCACAGATCATTGCTCCTATAGCAGGATTATTTTCGTTCTGCACTCCATCTGAGAACAATTCCTGCATCCATTATTTCAGCAGATTCCAGCCTGAAACTTTTCAGTTCATCCTGATTAAACCCGGCACCATCAACAGGTGTGGGAGCACCCGTGCCACCAATGACCATGTTGCCAATAAATGTATATATTTCGTCAACAAGATCCTTTGATATCAGACCCCAGTTCAGGGTAGCACCCCCTTCTACCATCAGGCGCTTTATTCCCATATCATGAAGCTTTAATGCAAGCTTTTGAAGATCCACCTTTTTTTCACCTGCAGTAATTATGGTTGCCTTTTCCTGCAATGCCTGAACCCTGAAGGAAGGAGCAGACCGGGAAGTTGCTATTATAATCTGTCCCTGGCCCTTTTTGAATATATCAGAGGTTAGAGGTGTTCTGGCAAGACTGTCCACAATGATCCTGACAGGGGTTTCTTCAAAACCCTTTTCCACTCTCTCATCCCTTAGTATCTTTGATTTGACGGTCAGACTTGGATCATCAGCCAGGACAGTTCCTATGCCCACCATTATCGCATCACTTCCTGAGCGAAGGCTATCCATTCGCATGAAATCATCGTGTCCGGATATCTTTACCTGGTGCCTTTGTTTTGTTGAGATCTTACCATCAAGTGACATTGCACAGTTGATGAATGTGAATGGTCTTTGCATGTTTACACCTTCTGCACTGGGCATCATCTGTTTTGCAGAGGATCTGTCTGAAACTGTATCCGCAGGAGGATTTTTAGCAAGCTTATCTTATCAGTGTTTAACAAGAACCTTCAGCAGATCCCTGTCCTTCAGGATACCCAGGAGCTTCTGGTTTGCATTGACCACAGGCATCTGATCAATCCTGGCACGTTTCATTTTAAGTGCGCAGTCACTGACCTCTGAGATATAGGATGCTGTAATGGGCTCCTTGATCATAATATCCTTGACAACGATGTCCGGTACCTTTATTCTGGAAACACTGTAGTAAATGCTCATTGTATCTCTCATCGATTCCCAGGTCCATTCATCGTCATCAGAACCTGCTGACATATCTGACATTTCCACACTGTCCTCTATTATACTGGCATTGATCACATCCAGTTCAGAGATTATGCCTACAAGCTCCAGATCGGAATCCAGTATGGGTACAGCCTTTTTATGTGAGAGTTCCATGATCCTTGCAACAAGTGGAAGCGGAGTTTCACTCCAGACTGCAACAACACCATCATCAAGATATGGTCCGATCTGTTCTGTAATATCCAGATCTGCAATACTGGCAATTATATCTGCAATGGTCACCATACCTGCCAGGTTTCCATCAGTTACGACTGGAAGTCTTCGAATATTGTTCTCAAGAAGCAGCTTGGCTGCATCAACAATGTTTGCATCCGGGCTGACAGTAACCGGATCCCTTGTCATCAGCATTGCAATCTGCTCTTCTTCGGGGTTTTTCAGAAGATCGGTACGACTGACCACTCCTGTGACCTTACCCCCTTTAAGTATCGGGACACCTGATATTTTCTTGTCCTTGAGTATATTGAGAACTTCATCCCGTGATCCGGGAAGAGTTGCATATGCCACGTCCTTTACCATTATATCCTGAATAATTGTACTCTTTGGCACGTTTTTCAGCCCCTGTATAATTTTCATTCCTCTTTTTTGCCAGGTGTGCGTACCACAAATACCGGTATATTGGAACTGCGTATCACCTTTTCTGTTACACTTCCCAGCAGGAACCTGTCCAGTCCGCTCTTGCCATGGGTTCCCATGATGATAACATCAATATCGTTCTTATTGGCAAAATCTATAATCTCATGAGCAGGATGACCGTCCAGCATTACCTGCTCGACCTCGACTCCATTTTCTCCTGCAATATCCTCTATACTCTGAGTTGCTTTCCTGCCTTCTTCCTGCAGAAGTGAATACATCATTTCCCAGCCTGCGTCCATTGGAATGGATGCAAATGCTGCAGTGTCGATTACATATACAGCATACAGTCTGGCACCGCTCAGCCGTGCAAGTTCCACACCATACTCTACCGTGTGCTCGCTATGCTCAGACCCATCGGTGGCAATCAATATCTTTCTGTAAATTTCACTCATTAATCCCTCTCCTACTTATTATTTTGCATGAATTAAGATCATCAATATTAACTGTCTGATTCTTCCTTCCTTGCTCTGATATTTGTGTTACTGACAGATTACTGGAATCTATGTTCAGTATCATAAAGTTTACCCTAATACTAATATTTTCATCAGTGCCAGCCCGGACAAACAAAAATATTGCAGGAAATAGGCTCACACCTCATAAATATCTGTCTGTTGAAGGGTACTGAATAAGGTATTCAGCACAGATTATCAAATAACCGGATTGTTTGTCCTTTTGTGTTCTTTGGTCTTCACCTTTCTACTTTCATTCATTTTCCTGACCTGCCGGTGCAGGTACCACAAATACCGGAATTGTAGAACTGCGTATGACCTTTTCTGCCACACTGCCAAGAATGAATCGATTGAGTCCGCTTTTTCCATGGGTTCCCATGACGATGATATCAATGTCATTCTTACTGCTAAATTCTATTATCTCATGGGCCGGATGTCCCTCAAGCAGTACCTGCTCAACATCTACTCCTGCCCTGTCTGCAATATTTTCTACATTCCGGGTTGCCTGCTTGCCTTCCTCCTTGAGAAGCGAATACATGGTCTCCCATCCGGCATCGCTTTCCATCGGGATGGATGCAAAATCAGCAGTATCTACAACATATGCTGCATACAGCTTTGAACCACCAAGCCTTGCAAGTTCCACGCCGTATTTTATTGCATGTTCACTTAACTTTGAACCGTCTGTGGCAATCATTATTTTTCTGTAAATATCGCTTTCCATAGTGTATCTACCTGTTAATTTTTACATGAATTGGAATCAATGACTGCAAGAATATCATCAGGTCTTGCTCTTCTGACCACGCTGTTTAGAACATCGGCTGTACCTGATAAATTATTGGAATAACCGTTAAGTATCATAATATCTGCTCTGCAGTTTTCCTGTATCATACCTGTCCTCCCCTGCCCAAGTATTGATGCACCATTAATGGTGCACATCTTAAATACCTGCCTATCCTCAAGACCAAATACCTTTGAAAGTATTTCCATTTCTGCAAACATATTGACCGAATTAAGCATTACATTATCGGTTCCTATACCCACTTTTATTCCCATCTCAAGCATCTGCGCTACAGGTGCCATACCGGCTCCGGTTGTAAAATTTGATCTGGGACAGACAATTACTGGAATGTCAAGATCAGCTACAGTTTCAAGATCTTCTTTTAGTGCCCTTGTCATGTGTATCAGGAAATTCGGCTGAAGACCAAGTGTTGTGTCAATGCCCTTTCTTTCCTTTTCTGCACAGTGTATTGCAAAGATCTTTTTATGTTCTTTTGTACATTCTGCAATGGCTTCGATCAGTTCATGGTTCATATCATTTATACCACTGATTCCCATGCCATCTGCATGTTCCAGTATCCTTTCAACTTCCATAATAGTTTTATCCGTACCTCCCACATATCCTGAAGGCCTTCCAAGTATTGTATGATCTATATCTGTACTCTTAAGGGCATCCTTTAATGCAAGAACTCCTGGTAGTCCATTTTCTCTAAAATCTGCAAATGAACTGGTGCCTGTTGCCAGCATATCCTTCAATGAATATCGCATACCTTCAATCAGTTCCTGGGTGGATGTTTTCTGCAGTACTCTGTGTTTTAGTCCGTCAGGTGGTTTTACCAGAGAATCAAGGTCATGCTGGAGTATGAACCTGTCGTATTCTCCAAGAGGCGGGTCCTTGTATACTGAATCTGCTATATGCGTATGACAGTTTACAAAACAGGGAGTTATGATGTTTTGTGAATCCACCTTTTCTTCAGTTACCTTACTGATGATCCCATCCTTGATTGTTATGTACCCTTCGATCACTTCAAAATCCGGGCCATATAGGATCCTGCCTGGAACAATTTTCTCAGAAGACATAAATAGATAAAGTAATAGTGGTTGCTGTAGATATAATTAATGAATCATAATGTCGTTATATGTTAATGCTGATCTGTTAGGTAATGAATTTATCTATACAGACCGGCTTGATATGATTAAATTATCAAGATGGTAAATAATGGATTTGTCAGGTTCATCGCACATTCCATGTGAAAATGAGATTATCAAGCATCTGTCCAGTATTTCAGACGGACGAATTCCAGATACCTTTTTTTGTTCCCTTCTGGATAGTGACAGCTTTCATTCAGTGACACATAGTAACAGATTTCAAAACCTTCTGTTTGAAATATTCGGATCACTCTCAGCTGGTCCTCCGGTAAATTTTGACAGAATAAGAGCAGAGATCCCGGAGAATGATATGGTGGCTTCTGTCCAGAATGTAGATTCAGGGGTCGCAGTTGAACATACAGGTCACTGGAATGTACTCAGAAATAATGATGGATGGGAACTGATCCGAATTTATACTGGAAGCAGTGATATAGTAGTTAGGTTTGAGGAGCTGGCATGTGATGTTCTGGAAGAATTCTGTGAAGAGTGCCGTGAGTTCAGGCTTATCATACTCAGAGGTATGGGGCCCAGGGTATTCATGGATCATGATAGGGCAATACTTTATGCTGATCTCTTGGCAATGGCTGATGAGATATATCTAAAATACTGTCTCAGGAGGGAACTCCATCTCTGGAAATATCCTTCCAGTAACCTGAAAGATGCAATAATGGATTCATTGAAATGGGTGAGGTCAATAGGCAGGTCACTGGATATTTTCTTTGAAACACTGTCCATTGTATATGGAGTGGAGTGCAGTACCGGAAGCGATGATGATACAATAGCAGATTCCATCATCTCCAGGTTTTACAGCCAGGGTACTGACAGAAAAATTGCAGGCAGAATCCACTATTGCCCGGATGAGACTGGCCAGCCATGGATTATAATGGATTCACAGGTCAGATATCCATTAAGCACCAAGATCCCTGATATAGATTGCCTGAACTCTGTCAGGAAATGGACCTCCCGGGGTCTTGATATTATCCATGAGATGATCCGGGCCAGATCACTTGGAGAAAATGTTTTGCTTATAGGTGATGCAGGTACAGGTAAGGACTGGCTTGCAATGATGTATGGCAGAATCATGGGAGAAGATCCCATTGTTGTGTCTCTGTCAGAGGATATGGAGGGCCAGGAGCTGATAGCCTCCAGAGGTCTGGAAGCAGGGCTGACGGTCTGGGAATACAGTCAGATCGTGAATGCCTATGTGAACGGCAGGATCATTATCCTGGATGAGGTAAACAAGACCAGGCCAGGTGTATGTGCAATCCTGAATGAAATAATGGAAGCTCCTGAGCTTGAGATGCCTGACGGCAGCTGGGTCAGCCGGTGTGAGGGTTTCCAGATCATTGCCACCATGAATGAGGCTGGAGAGGAATACGGGGGATATGATATTGACCCGGATTTCCGGGACCGATTCGCAACCCTTATCCAGGTTGATGAACTGGATAAAAATCAGAGAATAGAATTTCTCAGGAAGGTATCCCATAGCATTGTACCCCGCAAATTCATAGAGGATCTGATTTCCCTCCAGGACACTATCAATAACAGTGGCCAGGTATGGAGAAAGATGTCACTCAGGGTTCTGGAACGGATCATAGAGGCCAGAAGAAGATATCCTGCAGAATCCCTTGCCTCACTCATAAGTTCTGAATATATGATCGGCAACTGGGAAAAAGGTCACGGTTTTGTTAACAGTGAGGTCCAGGGATTTGCTACAGATATGGAACGCAATTTCAGGTCATCAATTCTGTTTTCCTTCAGAAGGGGTCAGAATGTCAGGGACCCTTCGGGACAGAGGGAGTTGAGGGTGGTGCTTGTCGAGGGCAGGGTATGGCTCTGCTGTAAATGTCCAGACGGAATACAGGCTGAACCTCTTTCAGGTCCCATTCATCCTGTCAGTACAGTTAATGTCTCCACAGACCAGAATATGATACTTGCCATAGCAGGCAGTCAGATATGGGTCTGGTACACTGTGGACGGAGTTATATGGATCGCAGAGGGAATTGATCTCTCAGATCCTGCATCACCGCAATGTTCTGGTTCAACTACAGATCTCAGTAATCCAATAAATATCGGCTCTCAAACAGCATCAACCCTGCCTGCTCCCATCCTGAAGAACAGTTCTCTGGTAAGTGGCAGTATCAGAATTCCTGCAGGCAATGAATCCGATGATTGTCCAGGTCCGGTATATGGATATTATGAAAAGGAAACTCCTACTGGTAACAGAATTCTTCATCAGGTACTGCTGGGTCTGTCCATGGACCGCAATGTGCTGCTGGTGGGACCTGTGGGTACAGGAAAGAGCTGGCTGAGCAAGGCTGTTTTCCGGATGCTTGAGAAGAAAGTGGAGCATATGTCACTGCATGAGGGTACCACTGTACAGGATCTTATGGTCTGGCAGAAGACGGTACGGGTGAAGGATGAACTCTCCCTTGAACTTGAACTCTCGCCTCTGGTACGGGCTGCTGTTGAGGGCAGGCCATGTATTGTGGATGAGGTGAACAGGGCATCTGCGGGTGTGCTGGCAGTACTGAATCATATTCTGCAATTCAGGGAGGTCATTCTACCAAAAAGGATCCAGATAGATGGAAAGTTAACTGACAGGCTCCGGGTCAGGCAAGGGTTCAACCTGATAATGACAATGAACCCGCCCCAGCAGCACCTTGAGGTGAACCGGATGCTTGCTGATTTTATGGACCGCATGTATTGTGTCCGGGTTGATCATCTGCCACCGGATGAGGAGCTTGGAATGCTTAAGATGATATGGGAACATGCAGGCGGCCTGGTGGATGGTTCTGTTGAAAGGGATCTGGAAATCCTTGTACGCATTGCTTCTGAGACCCGCAAGGAGGCTGAGGAGTATATAAGGCCCATCAGCACCAGGGCGCTTGAGAGAATGGTACACTTTAGACAGAAATACCCTGATCATCAATGGGCTGACATTCTGTGTATGATGACAGGTATTGAAGGTGCTGTGGATCAAAAAAGAAGACAGAGATTTTATGGATACTGGAATGATGGTAGTGGCTGCAGTCTGCCTCAATCCGGATCCTGTTCCATCAGTATCAGTGATGATTCAGAGGAAGCTGAAATAGGTGGCATAAGATGGGGCAGGAAGAATGCGGATATCTGTAGCAGGTACTTTGGTGGAATTGATCAGAATGATCGTATCATTGAGCTGATGACAAAAATGCGTGACATGGAGTCCCATGTGCTTCTTGTTGGAGAAGCGGGTACTGGCAAGGACTGGCTTGCCCTTGCCTATGGCGAGCTTATGGGTGAGGAACCTGTGGTGGTCTCACTGTCAGAGGAGGTGGAGGGCCAGGAACTGATCGCATCCAGAGGACTTGAGGAAGGGATCACGGTCTGGGAATACAGTCATATTGTAGAAGCCTATGAAAGGGGCGAGATTATAATTATTGATGAGGTGACCCGTACCAGACCGGGTGTTCGTGCAATTCTCAATGAGATCATGGAATCTCCTGAACTTGAAATGCCTGATGGCAGGTGGGTCCAGAGGGGTGAGGGTTTCCAGATAATTGCTACCATGAATGAGGTTAAGGAAGGATATGAGGGCTATGAGCTTGGCGAGGACTTTGAGGACAGGTTTGGTGCTATTATTGAGGTACAGGAACTGGCAAAGACTGAAAAGATGAATTTTTTAAGAAGAGTGGCCCAGGGAAGGCTGCCGGATACAACCCTGTCCCAGCTCATCGATTTTCAGGAAGAGGTGAATTCCAGCAGTGATGTATGGAGAAAACTGTCCCTCAGGGTCCTTGAGAGAATTGTTGAAATGAAGACAGAGTATCCGGATGAGAGAATTGGTGATATTATACTCTCAGAGTTTATGATAGGGGAGTGGGAAAGTGGAAGAGGTACTGTTGAAAAGATGATAGCAGCACTGCCTGAAGAGCTGGCAGGAAGAAGTGACTGGACAATTGGCAACAGTATTGAATATCCAGGATCACAGGCATTGGAAATGTCATTTTCTGATGATGGCCATATTCTTGCTGTTCTGGACCGCTCGGGATCTGTATATGTATCCAGGATCCATCCTGGAAAACAGATGCAATGGCAGAAACTTGAAAGAGATTCTGATTATAAGGACTCTCTGATACTTTCTGGTAACGGGGACTTTATCGCAGTAAAAGGAGAGTACAGGGCTGCTGATATCTGGCAGAAATGTGGTGAATCCTGGAAGAGAGTAGATGTATCCATGGAACACGCAGGAAGAATTTCAGGGATATATCCTGCCTATGATGGACGCTGTTTTTTTGTAGTTACTTACAGGGGAGCGGTACTTGTATGGACCAGGGATGAACACGCAAACTTTGAAGGAGAGGGTGTACTGCTAAAGGAAGAGGGTACCAGGATCAGATTTGGTTCTCTTGCGGGAGACAGTGAGGTGTTTGCTGCAGGAGATGATGAGGGTACTGTCAGAGTCTGGTACAGGTCCAGAGAAGGTGACTTTTCAGCAGATTATATGGAATCAGCCAGACCAGGGGATGTCATGACAGCAGGCAGCTGGTCACCGGATTTACAGGTTCTTGCATGTGCAGGACTTTCAGGCAATGTATATGTGATGTATAGAAAAAAAGATTGCAGCCATGGTGAATGGAAGCGACTGGAGGGGCCAGGACAGGATATGGTGTTCTGCTCATGGTCTGGAAATGGTGATTATCTTATTGCAGGTGGTGGCAGGGGAGAGATTTTCCTCTGGTGCAGGTATGATCTGGTCAATATCCCTGGAAAGAGACTTGAAGGGCCTTCAGGGGATCTCACACAGTGTACCCGGTCTGCAGATTCATCAACCATTGCAGCCACCGGCCATGATTATAAGGTCTATTTATGGGGTGTAAAATCAGGATCCTGTGAAGTTGTTGCCAGTGAACTTAAAGTATCTGATAACCTGCAGAGAATGCAGAGGATATGGCTGTCTGAAAACGGGCAGTATCTTATAGGACACTCCATGAATGGGGGCATCTATATGTGGTCCAGGTCGGTTCACAGTGGCTGGAGACCTGAGTACAGCAGATTGTCCTGTGCAGGTGAATGCAGTGAATTCCTGAGCTGTGAATACTTGAAAGAGCATGTTTTTGCAGCAGATGAGAGTGGTGGTCTGTACCAGTGGACACTTCCTTCCCGGGGTCTAGATGTTCTGGAATCTGCTCTGGAAAACGCTGAACAGGAGAGTCTTGCTCCGGAGATTGGTAATGACCTGCTGGTTAGTGGCAGTGTGAGCCTTGAGAGAGAATCCAGAGAACAGGATGATAAAGCTACATTTGATTATTTATCAAAACAAACTCCTTCAAATGACCGGACCCTGCACAGGATCATGATGGGACTTGCACTGAATCGCAATATTCTTCTGGTGGGTCCTGTGGGATCAGGTAAGAGCTGGATTGCCAAGTCAGTTTTCGGTTTGCTCAACAAGAGGATTGAGCACATGTCCCTGCACGAGGGTTCTACAGAGCTTGATCTTACTGCCTGGCAGAAAACTGAGAGACGGGGTCGGGATATATCCCTGGAGATGGAAATCTCACCTCTTGTAAGAGCTGCTATAGATGGCAGACCCTGTGTAATTGAGGGGGTTAATCGAATCTCCTCAGGTGTTCTGGCAGTGCTCAACCATGCCCTGCAGTTTAAGGAGATAATTCTTCCAAAGCGTATCAGGATAGGTTCTGAAATGACTGATACCATAAAGGCAGAAGAGGGATTCCAGCTGGTTATGACCGCCATTCCTCCTGGAGGCCTTGTGGATGTAAATCCTTTCATGGCGGATTTTATGGACCGAATGTTCACAGTTGAGGTTGATTACCTGCCACCATCAGAGGAGGCAGGGCTGCTGGAAGGTATCTGGCACAATGAAAGTAATGAACAGGTTGATCCCGGGACAGGCAGAATGATCAGGGAGCTTGTGGAAATGGCTGATCGCAGACGCAGGCTTGCCCGCCAGAACTTCAGGCGTACCATTACCACAAGGACACTTGAGAGGGTTATCAGGTTCAGACAGAAATATCCTGGAATCCACTGGATGGACATACTTGGCATGATGTGCGGTGTTGAGGGTGCTGTGGACCAGGAGCAGATAAGGGTGTGGAAGATCGGATGGGAGGCAAAGTTTGGAGAGCAGGATCAGCTGCTCCCTGCACCGTTGATCGTCCTGCACAGTGACAGAAACAGGGTGACCATAGGTGATCTTACCTGGCAGCGAATGGATACTGATGTAGAGTGCAGATATATTGAGGGAATTGATCAGAATGACCGTATCATTGAGCTGATGGCAAAGATGCGTGACATGCAGTCCCATGTGCTTCTTGTTGGAGAAGCGGGTACAGGCAAGGACTGGCTTGCCCTTGCCTATGGCGAGCTCATGGGTGAGGAACCTGTGGTGGTTTCACTGTCAGAGGAGGTGGAGGGGCAGGACCTGATAGCAATGAGAGGCTTAAGAGCAGGCATTACTGTCTGGGAATACAGTCATATTGTGGATGCTTATGAGAATGGCAGGATCGTTATTCTGGATGAGGTGACCCGTGCAAGACCAGGAGTTCGTGCAATTCTCAATGAGATCATGGAAGCTGAAAGGCTTGAGATGCCTGACGGCAGGTGGATCCAGAGGGCGGAGGGTTTCCAGATCATTGCCACCATGAATGAGGTCAAGGAAGGATATGAGGGCTATGAGCTTGGCGAGGATTTTGAGGACAGGTTCGGTGCTATTGTTGAGGTACAGGAACTTCCGGAATCTGAGAAGAGAAAGTTTCTTGAACGGGTTTCCAGGGACAGGGTTAACAGTGGAATACTGGACTCTCTTTTAAAGCTTCAGGAAACTGTGAATTCAGAGGAGACTGTATGGCGGAGAATGTCCCAGAGAGTACTGGAGCGGATTGTGGAAGATATTGCCAGATATCCTGATGAACCGCCTGAAGACATTATTCATTCTGAATTCATGCTGGGTGAATGGGAGGAGGGGTACGGATATGTTGTGGATGCAGTAGAATCAATGGTTTGCAGTCTCGGGAATGTACGGGTTAATGGTAATAAATCTAAAAAACCGTCTCCTGTATACATAGATGACCTGCTGGTCAGCGGAGATGTCCGGCTGAAGGTGGGCAGTGAGCCTGATACCTGCCCTGACCCTGAATATGAATATCATGATAAACAGACCCCTTCCAATGATCGTGTTCTGCACAGGATACTGCTGGGCATTTCAATGAACCGCAATGTGCTCCTGATAGGGCCTTCAGGATGCGGAAAGAGCTGGATGACCCGGGCTGTGTTCAGGCTTTTGAGAACCAAGATTGAACATATGTCTCTGCATGAGGCAACAACAGTACAGGATCTGACTGTCTGGCAGAAGACTGTGAGAAGAAAGGGTGAGATGTTTATAGAACTTGAACTATCGCCTCTGGTACGGGCTGCTGTTGAGGGCAGGCCGTGTGTTGTGGATGATGTGAACAGGGCATCTCCCGGCGTGCTGGCAGTTCTCAACCATGCCCTGCAGTTTAAGGAGATTGTGCTTCCCAGAGGGATTGAGGTATCAGATGCTGGTATTCCTTCAGGAAGGGATGTGCGCAAAATCAGGGCAAAGGAAGGATTCCAGCTGATAATGACTGCAAATGTACCGGAGGATGGCAGTGGTGTGAACCAGATGATGGCTGATTTTATGGATCGGATGTATTCTGTTGACATGCATTATCTGCCACAGTGTGAGGAAACGGATCTCATGATGGCAATCCTGGGTTTTGAGGACAGAAATATGCGCAATGAACTTGAGCTTCTGGTTGATTTTGTGAATTATCTTAGAGAAAGTGGTGAAGGTCCCACTTTCAGGAGCATGGAGAGAATTGTAGAAAACCTGAGGACCTATCCATACCAGGATATCAGGTTGCTTCTTGAACGTGAACTGAGAATCGGGTTCAGGTCTGAGGAGGAACAGGAGATGTTTACAGAGTTTATGGAATCATGTAATCTGGATAGGGCTCTCAGGTCTGTGTATGAAAATCCAGTATCTGGCTGTACATGGAATGAGCTTATCTATCACGCTTTTGATATTTCACTACCAGTGTCCATGGATGACCTGAATTCATATGATCCTGCAAGATGGTGGGAAGCAGGAGATCCTGATGATTATCAGCAGGCAAGGGCAAGGAAGAGGTACAGGATACTTGTGAAACTGCTGCACATGGTCACAGGACTTGATATTTCCCTGAATCCCTGGTCAAAGGCCAGGGTTTTAGATAAAGATAAGCCTTCATGGGGTTGTGTTTTTGATCGACGGTCCAGGATGGTGAAGGAGGTATTTTTCTCACCATGGGATATTATTTACAGGGAAGATGAGCAGAGTCTGTACGGACTGCTGTTCCATGAGATATTTGAGATACTCTACCGCAGGCCGGCTGCATTTGATGAAGAGTTTCTATCAAAACCTGGTGCCAATGCTCTTATCAATGGTATAGGTGATATCTGGATAAATCGCAGGGGTATGAGTGAGTTTCCTGGAACCAGAAAATGGATAATGGCACTCTACAGGCAGAGTATGGATTCAGGAGAATATCCTGCTCTGGCCTATCTCCAGTTCATTTCTGCAGTTGTGTATGAATGGATATTCCAGGAGAGGGATCCCAGGGTAGCTGACAGGGATGTTATCAATGCACTTGATTCTCTGAGGGAGACTTTTGAGAGAATATACAGTACAGACAGTGAAGATGAATATATCAGCCTGATTCACCGGCTTTACAGTTGCAGGGATTTCCAGTACCTTGTAGAGAAATCGGTTGAGGAGAAGGTCAGAATGCAGGGAATTGATCTCTGGGCCGGTGACTGGAAGATGGCTGGAGGTGTCAGAGAGGATCTTTTAAGGAGTGCAGCTGCCGGAATGGTTGAGCAGGAGAGGACAGGTGGTAAAGCTGTGGATGAGAATGGAAGACAGCTCAACCAGAAGGAACTTGAGGAGCTTCGCAGGGCTTTGCTGGAATCTGTGAGGGCAGCCAGGGAAGAGCTTGAGCGCCTTGACGAGGAGAGGGAACAGGAACGTGTGGAGGCTGAACTTAAGAGGGCTGAGATTGCAAGGGAGGAGAGGGAACTTGAAGGAATCTCTGAGAAGGAGCAGCAGGAGTATTCTCTAAGATATGAGAAGGTTTCGGAACATATCAAGCAGATGAGGGAGAGATTCAGGGAGATATACAGGCATGAGAGGGGTGTTTGGAAGCGCCGACTGTCCAGGGGCAGACTTGACAGTACACAGCTTGCGTCCCTTGTTGCAGGAGATGACCGGGTGTTCATGAAACGGGAACAGCCTGAGAGGTATATGGTCCGGATTTCTCTGCTGGTGGATCAGAGTGCCAGCATGCAGGGTGAGAAGATCGATCATGTGGCTGATGCTGTCCTGATGCTGCTGGCTGCTATACAGAGGGATCAGAGAAAGGGAGTTCAGGTGGAGGTTGTGGGATTTCATGATGACAGTCCAATGGAGATATATCTTAAGTATGGTGAGAAGATCACCAAGAAAAAGATTATCAGGGTTGTCAATCAGGTGGCAGGGACAATGGGTCGAAACAATGACCTGCAGGCAATATACTATGCCTTTGAGAGGATCCCTTCTGCAAGTAAAAGGGCCCTGAACCTTATCATCCACTTCTCTGATGGTGATCCCAACCAGCAGTTCGATCGTGACCAGTTCAGGGATCTTATTAACAGAAATCCCCATATCAACGTCGTTGGGTTTGGGATTGGAGGTGAGGGTGCTGATTTTGTACTGGACCTGTATCCTGAGGGCCAGGCAGCAACTGCTGATAATGCTTCTGAGATACCTGAGAAGCTCAGCTCACTCATACAGGGATATGTGAGAAGACGCTGATTTGTACACAGTGAAGATGCATCACGCCATATTTATATCTGATAACGTCCATTTGTCAGGTCAATCGTATTTTTAGGTCCTTGCAGGAGACTATGGCACACAGCCTTTCTGTGACTGTACAGACAACCTCAATACGGTACACAAAAAATGCGATAATGCCCGGCACGAGGGTAACTGGGAGTGACTGCGGATAGTCCAGTGGATGATCTCCCGGAGTTAGTGCGTCGGGCTACAGCATCAACTCTCTGGTTCTACGTGACATGAGTGACCTTTAGCAGTGCTTTTCCTGCTGTATTAAAATTTAAGATTAAGTGATATGAATGGTGCATATATGTCCAAGGTGTGGTGGCAGGATGAATCGCTGGAGACTTCCTCTGGTGAGAAGAACAGATATGATGCAGAAGAAGAATATTATCTACAAATGCCTGTCATGCGGTTATGAGCAGGAATTTTTTGAGTGACTTCTGATCAATGACGGATCAGAGCATATAGACCTCTTCGTTTGGATGGATGACTATTCCCTCTGAGGTTATGTCATAGGGGTGAAGTTTTTTGCTGTGATCTGAACCACGCATCTTGTAGACCTCGATGCTTCTGGAGCGTACATTGTCCTGCCTGTGGTAATTGAGCATTATTGTACCTTCGGTCACGAAATTCTCCACTCCAAACCTTGAGACCTCGTTCTCATAGAGGGTTTCACAGGTCATCATTGACGTCAGGCCAAGTATCTCCAGGGTTGCACTAAGTTTTAGAAGCTCCACCCTGATCTTTGGCGGGTCCTGTATCTGGAATCCAAGGGCTGTACTGGAGTCTATGAGTGCACGTTTTGCATTGGTCTCTTCCTGGGCTGTAATGATCTGATCGATCATTGAACGCATGTCGAAGGGTCGCACATCCACAAATTTTTCCTGGGACGGAATTCCAATCTTTGTGGAGCTGGCATCAATAATGGCCAGCTTGCCTTCATCTTCCAGTGCTTCCAGATCCCAGCCGAAGGTGGCAACGTTTTCCCTGATATGCTCGGGTTTTTCCTCGGTGGCCACTATGAGTCCGTTTTCATTATATTTTACAATACCATTGTAGATGAACTGGATTGCAAAGTTTGTCTTTCCGGCACCGGAATTCCCGGAGACCAGGTAAGTGCGGTCACGCAGCATTCCGCCTCCGCATATATCATCAAAACCCTCTATTCCGGTCTTGACCCGGTTTGCCTCATCACCCATTGAAATGTTTTCGCCGAAACTGTTGCCAGGGATATTATCAATCAAATGAATCTCTCCTATCGCTGAAATCCTATGTGCGCAGCATGGATCAGATAATGGTTATTTCCAATCAGGTATTCTATGCAGATTATGGGAATTGCAGATATAAACCTATTGCTGATCTGAACCGCTTCTGATCTGCAAATCCTGAAAAATCAAATACTTCTGACAATGCAATTGTGTACATATATTTAGGATCTGTGTTCAGAAACATTGATTAGAAACAAAATTACTGTTAAAATAACATTGTATATATTGTCGTCATTTGTCGATAAAATCAACGGTATTTGCATTCAAAAACTTTAAAAACAATTAAAATGACCACAAAAGATTTAAAACTAAAGGCAATATCTGTATCTGTTACTCAATATGACGGGATTTTAACGGGGGAATATCATATTTCGACAATACATGTCAGTAAGCCTGTTTTTTTACTGCGTGAATTGTCCGGACATATGATCTTCACGTGTACACAGGATGTACACACTCACACCTCCAGTAAATCCGGGGTACATAACTGAATAAACTAATAGAATAAACCAATCCAAATGGGGGAAACTAAATGAAAAAAATAGCAATTACGCTGGTTGCCCTGATGCTCATGTCACTGTTTGTGGCTGGCTTTGCCAACGCAGACAATGACTATCTTGAAGAACTTGAGATCAGGGGACCCGCCTGGAATTTAACAGGCGCAGATGCAAATGAAATATTCGTCGCGAATGCAACTAATTTTGCTGGCTTCTGGTATGATATCGATGATGATGAATCCAGTGAAGAACTCTGGATATATAAGAACAGAACTACAGCCAGAACTCTGGGTGATGACCCAAGTGCTGTAGAATATATATCCACTGTAGTCCCAGGAATAAAACCTGAATTTGATTTCAGGGATCCTGACAACGCATCTGAATTATTTACATATGAAAAAATCGGATTCCTTGCAGAGGAATATGTTCCAATTGCACAGGGACAGACCGACAAGCTATCAAAACTTTTGATGGACTCTGATACAAGGTACACTCTGCGTACAGGTCAGACACTGGAACTTGCAGATGGCTATGCAATCACACCACTGCAGATCGATGTAGATGGTAACAAGGTCTGGCTTGAATTGACAAAAGACGGTGAATTCCTTGATGATAAGATCATTGATGTAAGGTCAGCTACAGGTGCTCAGGCAAGTCAGGCCAAACAGGACCGTACCTGGTACTATGAACAGGACATAATGGATGAGGATGATATTCTCACACTGATGGTTCATGTAGAACAGGTCTTCCAGGGTACTGTTGACAGTCTTGTTGTAATTGAGGGTATCTGGCAGATCGAAGATGATGGTCTTGAACTTGAAACAGGTGACAGATTCGGTAGAATGGAAATTGATGATGTTGGTGACAATGTAATAAGAATGGCACTTGATACAACCATCACACTCAGACGTGACAGTACCCAGCACCTTATGCAGGATCTGTACTTTAGAGTCGCAGACGATGCTGCCAACATTAGATTCTACCTGATGCAGCGTATCACAGAGCCTGGTACCTATGAGGTCAGAGGAACAGTTGCAAATGTAACTGCAACAGAATGGTTCAACTGGACTGCAACTGGATTTGATGTTGCGGGTCTGGAAGGTATGGTGACTGAAGGTTATTCATTTGCTGGTTTCTGGTATGATCTGGATGAAGATCTGCATTCAGAACTTCTGGCAGTTCATGTCGATGACAGAACCCTCCGTGCAGATGATGATGAAGTGGTCTACTATTCCAGAATACAGGAAGGTCTGGACCCTGAATTTGATTTCAGAGACCCTGACAACGCAACTGAACCGTTCAAATATGAGAAAATCGGATTCCTTGCAGATGAATATGTTCCAATTATTCCAGGACAGACCGACAAGCTATCAAAACTTTTGATGGATTCTGATACAAGGTACACTCTGCGTACAGGTCAGACACTGGAACTTGCAGATGGCTATGCAATTACACCACTTCAGATTGATGTAGATGGTAACAAGGTCTGGCTTGAACTTACCAAAGACGGTGATTTCCTTGATGATAAGATCATTGATGTAAGGTCAGCTACAGGTGCTCAGGCAAGTCAGGCCAAACAGGACCGTACATGGTACTATGAACAGGACATAATGGATGAAGATGATGTTCTCACACTGATAGTTCATGTAGAACAGGTCTTCCAGGGTACTATTGACAGCCTTGTTGTGATCGAAGGTATCTGGCAGATTGAGGACGATGGTCTTGAACTTGAAACAGGTGATAGATTCGGTAGAATGGAAGTTGATGCTGTTGGTGACGATGAAATCAGAATGACACTGGATTCCAACATCAACCTGAGAAGAGACAGCACCCAGCATGTAATGGGCAACATCTACTTCAAGGTTGCAGATTCTCCTGACATCAGATTCTACCCATTCGTGGAGAGAACTGTAGGCGAACCGGTAGTACCTGTTGACGAAGAACCAGTTGCAGCATTTACTGCAAATCCAACAAGAGGTGTTGCACCACTGACTGTAACCTTCACTGACCAGTCAGAGTATGCAGTGAACTATCTCTGGGACTTTGGAGATGGTACAACCTCAACTGATCCAAGCCCAACCCATACCTATGAGGAAATTGGTACATACACTGTCACACTGACAGTTACCAATGATGTAGGCGAGGACAGTGCAGAGAGGACAATCACAGTTACTGAGGAAGAGATCCTTGAACCTGTAGCTGCCTTTACAGCACAGCCACAGGAAGGAGAAGCTCCACTTACTGTGACCTTCACTGACCAGTCTGAGCATGCAGTAAGCTACCAGTGGGACTTTGGTGATGGTACAACCTCAACCGATGCAAGCCCAACCCATACCTATGAAGAGGCAGGCGAGTACACTGTCACACTGACCGTTGAGAACGAGATCGGTGAAACAGATTCTGCACAGAGGACAATCACAGTCCAGGAGCCAGAACCAACACCCGGCTTTGAGATCGTGTTTGCCATTGCAGGAATTCTGGCAGTTGCCTTCCTTGTGAAAAGGTACAGAAAATAAACTAAATTCGGATGAATGATTCATCCTGAAGGGATAATAAATCCCTTCAATTTTTTTTAATAAACTTTTCTTATTATATTCCAATCAGATTCTAATCTACATCTTCAGGTTTAATATCCTGAAAGATCAATAGTTTGAATAAAATATCCATTGGTTCTGATATCTCCGAATTTGCATATTCCTGCTGAAATATGGTAGATCGGTTTTTGAGATATTATTGCATTCTCATTTTAAGCTGTAATCTACATGATAAATCTATTATTGGTTCATATTTAATTCTAAGTTCCTTTTTATGTTCAATAAATGCTTATTTTTTGAAAATAAGATTAATTTTGGGCGTAAAATACTTTTAATACGAATCAGTTATTCCGATATTTGTGTGGTTCAAGTTCAGGGAAGGTGGTATCAATAAGTGAAATCTGCGATACGGGAGAGATATCTTAGCAACATCAACTGCGACAGAAAACTGTTGCAGGCTGATCGAGAAAAAGGCAAGACTGAGATGTAGCCATGTACATAACATGGGTAATGAGAGTAATGCCGGAGGTGTTTGTATATGAAGAAAATGTTTAAAATGACACTTGCAGTACTGCTGGTCCTTATTGCAGCAGCCGGTACTGCTGCAGCAATAGATGGCGAGGTTCCCCAGGCCCAGGACGATTTCGAGGATGACCTGATGGATCCTGAAGATATGCTGGGGGATGAAGAAATCCCTGAACAGCCTGGCTTTGGTGTAATAGTTGCCATCATGGGATTGTTTGCAGCAGCAGTACCGGCTGCACTCAGGCGCCGTTAAGGTCAGCCTGGACAGAACTGCCAGATGAAAAGTCAAATATAAATCCTACCCCCGTCCCTCCTTTTTTTGTGGGCTGAACAGACCGGTCAGTTTTTCCAAAGTTTACTGACTGGCTCTTTTTTTAATACCATTCAGTAACCATCAATTAGCATTTTCACCTGCGCATCAAATTCACTGCGATTTTGCCAGAACTATTTTGTTGAACTAAGAATGCTGCTCATTTTGTACCTATCGTCGAACAGGCCTGAAAATATGCTGCAGAAAGAAACTCTGCGGTTTATGCTTATTTGCAGATCCTTATTGATGTATATCCCACCTCAAAAAATCACAGATCATAATCCAATTTGCAACTTTACTGTTAGTCCTATTTTTTTGCTTCCTGTACCCATTTTGAATAAGTTAAAATAAAGCTGAAAAGATGAATATAGGTTAATTTATGACTCTTATTCAATTTATACAAAATAATCTGCATGATAACGTTATTATGGGTAATATTTCAATCAATAAACCTTCTATAAGTATATTTAGGCACATGTCGATAAAAATAACGTTTTTTAACGCTAAAAATGACAAAATAAGCTCAAATAGACCACAAAAGATTTAAAAATCGACCTAATAAATGGATACATTGCAAATCCAATATGACGGGATTAGGAGGGTGAAGATGTCCTTTCGGTAGCAGACATCTGTGACCGGAAGATCAGATTGCGCCTCCAGGCGCTTTAAAATCATATTTTAATCTCACCAAAACTCCGAAACGCAACCACATAAAAACGAAAATAAAACAAAACTATTCCCAAAAAATAACGGAGGAAAAATTAAAAATGAGAAAATTAGCAATCACACTGGTTGCCCTGATGCTCATGTCACTGTTTGCAGTCGGCGCCGCCACAGCAAACAACGACGATTACGTCGACGAACTTGAGATCAGAGGACCGGTATGGGACTTTACATTAACTATAGAAGAAGTTGATGCTCCAAACAACAATACAACTTTGAAAACATTTGGTGATTGGAGAGATCTTAAAATAGATTCGGACACATTCAATACTAGTGCAAATTTTAATGTCTCCGGTGAACTGTTTTCAGGAACTGAGTTAGATGCAGCGCAAGTGGAAAATAATGTGACAAACATGACACTTGTCGCAGATGCACAGAACTTCGCTGGCTTTTGGTATGATATAGATGATGGTCTTTCCAGTGAGACTCTGACACTTTATGTCAACAAAACTAGCGGTGACAGGACACTTGATGATGACGACTCAGATGTTCTTGTCTATGAATCAAATGTACAGGGTGTAAATGCTACATTTGAATTTAATGGGAATGTATACCAATATCCAAAAATTGGATTCCTTGCAGAAGAATATGTACCTGTTGAGTCAGATGGACCCCTTGTAGAATATGATGGACAAGGTGTCTTCGGTGATGTAGACAAACTGAGCAGACTTCTCATGGACACTGATGACAGCTGGACTCTCAGAGTTGGTGAGACTCTGGATCTTGAAGATGGCTACGCCATTGAACCACAGCAGATTGATGTTGAAGGTGATAAGGTATGGCTTGAACTCACAAAAGATGGAGAGTACGTTGATGATGAAATCATTGATGTAAGTGATAGCAACGACACTACCTGGTTCTATGATCAGACAGTACTTGACGAAGATGATGTCGTTACACTTGCAATAAGTGTAGATCAGGTCTTCCAGGGAACTGTTGACAGTCTTGTTGTCATTGAGGGTGTATGGCAGATTGCTGATGATGGTCTAGAAATTGAAACTGATGACACATTTGGAAACATGGCAATTGAATCTACATCTGATGCCCAAATAATAATGGAACTTGACTCTTCCATAACACTTAGACATGATACTACAAGAAATGTCATGGAAGATCTCAAGTTCAGAATGGCTGATGACAGTGATGTCCTCAGATTTTATCTGATGCAGGAAGTCACAGAACCTGGAATTCATGAGGTAAGAGGTACTGTAGTTGACTTAGAGAAAGATGGTGGCTACTATCAAGATGCTGTAAGCTGGACTGCAACTGGATTTGATGTTCCAGACCTTGAGGAAGGTGTAGCTCCTGAAGGATTCTCATTTGCAGGATTCTATTACGACCTTGATGACAACCTGCACTCAGAAATGCTTACAATAGTTGAAGTTGAACGGTCACTGAGTGACACAAGCGCAAGCGATAATCCTGGCATTGAATATTACAGCCAGCCACAGATAGTAGAATCAACTTTTGACTTTGATGGTGAAGAGCGCTACTATCCAAAGATCGGATTCCTTGCAGAGGAATACGTGCCTGTTTCAGATGAACTGCTGACAACTGAAGAAGCTGAACTGGAAGGAACATCTGTAGACAAACTGAGCAAACTGCTCATGGACACAGATGACAGCTGGACTCTCAGAGTCGGTCAGACACTGGACCTTGAAGATGGCTATGCCATAACACCACAGCAGATTGATGTTGACGGTGACAAGGTCTGGCTTGAACTGACCAAGGACGGTGAATATGTTGATGATCAGATAATTGAGGTTGGAGATGAATCCACCTGGTTCTATGATCAGACAGTCCTTGATGAGGAAGATGTTACAACACTTGCAATAGATGTTGATCAGGTCTTCCAGGGAACTGTTGACAGCCTTGTAGTAATTGAAGGTGCCTGGCAGATTGCAGACGATGGTATGGAACTTGAAACAGACGACGCATTCGGCAAGATGGTAGTAGAGAGTGCAGATGACAATATTGTAATGACACTTGACACATCACTCACACTCAGAGCCGACAGCACACAGCATCTGATGGGCGACATCTACTTTAGAGTCTCTGATTATTCAGACTTTGAAACAGATGCAAGATTCTACCCATTCGTTGAGAGAACAGTCGGCGAACCTGTGGAGCCTGTTGAGGAAGAGCCTGTAGCATCCTTTACAGCAAACCCAACAAGTGGTGCTGCACCACTGGAAGTGGCATTCACTGATCAGTCAGAATATGCAGTTGACTACAGCTGGGACTTTGGAGACGGTGAGACCTCAACCGAGGCAAGTCCAACCCATACCTATGAAGAAATTGGTACCTACACTGTCACACTGACAGTTTCCAATGAAATAGGTGAGGATACTGCAGAGACCACAATCTCAGTCACAGAGGAAGAGATCCTTCCACCGGTAGCTGCCTTTGATGCACAGCCACTGGAAGGAGAAGTTCCACTGACTGTGACATTCACTGATCAGTCAGAGAATGCAGTAGCCTATGAATGGGACTTTGGAGATGGCACAACCTCAACCGATGCAACTCCAACCCATACCTATGAAGAGGCAGGCGAGTACACTGTTACACTGACCGTTGAAAACGAACTCGGTGAGACAGATACTGCCCAGACCACCATCACTGCAACTGAACCAGAGCCAACACCAGGCTTTGAAGCAATCTTTGCAATTGCAGGAATTCTGGCAGTCGCCTTCCTTGCAAGAAGGTACAGAAAATAAGTTAAAAATGTCAGGATTGGATAATGATCCTGTAAAGAGAAGGGTATAACATTATAAACCCTTCTCTAATGCTATTTTTTTAAAATAATCTGTTTTTAAATTCTAAAATCATGCGCATTTTAGTTTCTGACTTAAATTTCTAATTAAACATCTTTTATCCAGTATTCCAGTACATCTACCAAAAACACAACATTATATATAATGCATTAAAGTACTGATATCAGTTCAAATATTGCCAAATCTGTACATGGAATCTTTTATCCAGATGATAGTTTCAGAACATAATCACTATCTATCGAACTCATCAAATTCAATTTTATCTGCAACACAAACTCCAAAATTTGAAACTTTCTGCAATTTTGTAAGATTCGACAATTTCCAAACAGAATTCTGATCATCATCTTGAGTATAAATACAAAACCCCAAAAATACGTCTTTTGCCGTAAAAATAATCGTTATTTGTCTCCAAAATCCGGGAAAAATCTCCAAAGAGACCACAAAAGATTTAATAACCAAATGTGAATCTTTGAAAGATAATCCAATATGACGGGATTAGGAGGGTGATGATGTCATCCAGGCAATAACCCGAAAAATATTGCCAGGATTTATGATTGCACCACAGTGTGCAACAGATCATATTTTTCATCTCACCAAAACCACACACACAACAACAAAACAAAAAACGAAACTATTCCCACAAAAAAAGGAGGATAAAAAATATGAGAAAATTAGCAATCACACTGGTTGCCCTGATGCTCATGTCAGTGTTTGCAGTTGGCGCTGCCACAGCAAACGACGACAAACTAGAGATCAGAGGACCGGTATTAGATTTTGAAACTGATATTATGGACAATTTTGCTGATTGGAGAGGTAATGACTCTTTATGGCAGAATGGAGTTAATTATGAAAATGCATCTTTTGTCATGAATGCAAGTAACTTTGCAGGATTCTGGTATGACTTGAGTGAAGATGATTCAAGTGAAACAATTACTCTGAATGTAAATGCCACCACTGGTGAAAGACAGTTAAAAGATGAAACTGATTCACTGGTATATGTTTCAGAACCTGTAGAAAATATTGAACCGTCTTTCACCTTTAAAAAAGATGGATATAATTTCAACTATTCCAAGATCGGATTCCTTGCAGAGGAATACGTACTCATTGACGCTGATGATGTAAGCAAACTGTCCAAGCTTCTAATGGACACTGATTCAAGCTACACTCTCAGAACAGGACAGACATTCGAACTTGATGAGGGCTATGCTATCACACCACTGCAGATCGATGTAGATGGTAACAAGGTTTGGCTTGAGTTGACTAAAGACGGTGAGTTTGTTGATGACAAAATCATTGATGTTGGCAGCAATGCAGGCACAGAAGACAAAACCTGGTTTTATGATCAGACAGTCCTGGATGAGGAAGATGTAATCACTCTTGCAATCCATGTTGAACAGGTCTTCCAGGGAACTGTTGACAGCCTTGTTGTAATCGAGGGTATCTGGCAGATTGCAGACGATGGTCTGGAATTGGAAACAGATGATTCATTTGGAAAGATGGAAATAACAAGTCTTGAAGATGCAATTGAAATGAAACTTGCTTCATCCATCACACTGAGAAAAGACAGCACACAGCACCTTATGGAAGATCTCTACTTCAGAGTTGCAGATTCTGATGCACTCAGATTCTATCTCATGAAAGAGATAACAGAACCTGGCACCTATGAGGTTAGAGGTACTGTTGTTAATGAATCTGGTACATTTAACTGGACTGCAACAGGTACAAACGTGCCTGGTATGGGTCTCAGTGTAACACCTGGATATTCATTTGCTGGATTTTTCTACGATCTGAATGAAAACCTTCACTCAGAGATGCTTTCAGTAGCTGCAACCGATGGTAGAAACTTAGCTGAAGCTGTTGATGCTGTTAAGTATTACAGTACAATTCAGTATCCAATAGATCCAGCTTTTGAATTTAAAGAAGAAGATGGCAGTGATTTTGTTTACTCCAAGATCGGATTCATGGCAGAGGAGTATGTACCTATAGTCAATGAATCTGCTGACAAGCTATCCAAGCTTCTAATGGACTCTGACACAAGATACACCCTACGTACAGGTCAGACACTTGAGTTTGATGAAGGCTATGCAATCACACCACAGCAGATCGATGTTGATGGTAACAAGGTCTGGCTTGAGCTCACAAAAGACGGCGAGTATGTTGATGACAAGATCATTGATGTAAGCAAACCTGGAGCATACAACAAAACCTGGTTCTATGATCAGACAGTCCTTGATGAAGATGATGTAATCACACTTGCAATTCATGTCGAACAGGTCTTCCAGGGAACTGTTGATAGTCTTGTTGTTATCGAAGGTATCTGGCAGATTTCAGACGATGGTATTGAACTTGAAGCTGGGGATACCTATGGCAAGATGGAAATCGACAATGTTTCAGGCGACACCATAGAAATGGCTCTTGATTCATCCATAACACTTAGAAGAGACAGCACACAGCATCTGATGGGTGAAATTTACTTCCGTGTTGCAGATTCAACCGATGTCAGATTCTACCCATTCGTGGAGAGAACTGTTGGTGAACCAGTAGCTCCAGAGCCTGAGCCAGAGCCTGAGCCAGAACCTGAGCCAGAGCCTGAGCCAGAGCCTGAACCAGAGCCTGAACCAGAGCCTGAACCAGAGCCTGAGCCAGAGCCTGAGCCAGAGCCTGAGCCAACACCTGGATTTGAAGCAATCTTTGCCATTGCCGGACTTCTGGCAGTTGCATACTTTGCAAGAAAACTTTAAACTGAATAAGTAAGTTCTGAAGGGATTGATTCAAATCCCTTTCAGTTTTCTTTTTTTTGTGACTTTTCTGCGGATCACATTTTTACTGTTATATTGTTATTCTGGCAGTTTTTGAACAATTTTTAGTATCATCAGCCTGTTTTTCGATAGTTTCAAATACATTGATTGATATTCTATCTCAGAAACTAATATCCTCAAAAATGGAGGGATGAATTTAATGAAAATGAAACTTTTACTGATATCACTTGCAGTTGCTGCGGTTTTGATTGGAAGTGGATGTCTTGATGCAGATAATGGGTCAGAGCTTGAAGGAATGAGTCCTGCTGACCTGGTGGTGGTTGAGAATCCGCCACATGAACTGGTATACCTGGGAAGTCCTGATGTCTCTGCTGAGAGCATAGCAGATAGCTATGTGGATGTAAATGGAATAGTGGAGGCTGCCAGAGGGATTTATCAGAACGGTAACAATCTGGATGTTCAGCTGACAGTTGTGGAGATGGAGGATCGCCGGTCTGCAGAGAACTTTGTTGAAGAGTACAAGGCAACCTATCCTGAACTCAGGAACATAGACAGATTCACTGAGGAGACCATCAACGACCAGACAGTCACCAGGATCAACAAATCCACACTAACAGGTGGAGAACGTGTTGAACGGTTTGTCTATGTCTGGAACAATCACAATTTTGTGATCCTTGTTGAAGGAAACACAGATGATCATACTGTACTCAGAGATTTTAGTAAATCCACAGGATACTGATAATGTATCCTGAATCCTATTTTTTCCCACGCAGATGAAACGTTTTCTGGGACACCAGCACCTGTTAGTGCGGTTCATCAGCTTATACGCGCTGGGTCTGATACTCTTTTTCACAAGCTGGACTACAAGTTACTACCTTTTACCGGAAGGACTGCTCAGCGGCATGGGGATACTTCCCACTCTTGCAGGAGATAGTGCAGCAGATACACTGGCTAGCGAATTTGCCACAATATTTCTCCTGAACATGGCAGGTTTTTCCCTGATCCTTATTGGCAACTATGTTCTGCGGGTTGGATACTTTGGATTCGGAGGACTGGTGCCACTGGCCTGGATGGTTCTGTACGGGGTAACCCTTGGCACCAATTCATTTGGTATTCCAATGGCAGAGCCCATGGCACCGTCAATTGCAGTATTTGGCAGAAGCGGTCTGTATGAGATGATGGCAGCGGTACTGCTGGCAGTATCCACCAGCACCATCTCTGCAAATTACTCTGAGAACTTCAGGTCATCATCGGTACCTGTACCGAAATCAGAACGCAAGATGGATCGTGAGCACTGGATTGGTGCTGTGATTGCAATCCTGCTGCTGGCACTGGCTGCAATGCGGGAAGCCTACATGATTGTAAATCTCTAAGGACAGAGGATCACAGATTGATCAGTATCTCAAGGATGACCAGTACCTGAAGTCCCATTATCATCGGGATGCCCAGGCTGAACCTTTTATGCAGGGTCTTGTGGCGAAATGTACGCATCCCTGCATATATGCCAGGGCCTGCACCTGCAATGGCAAGGCTGAAAAAGGTCTTTTCAGAAATGCGTCTCTCTTTCATAACAGCCTTCTTTTTATCCAGTCCCATCAGATACAGTCCAGCTGCGTTGATGAACACCAGATAGGTCAGAACAATTAGAAGTAATTCCATGACCATTTATTATACATGTACCTATTTGAATGTTACAGAAAAACAGACACTCTGGACCATAAACCTTTTATAGAATTCGATACAATCATTTAATATCACCTCCCCCTTTCCCACTTTTTTTAAGATTCCTGAACAGATAGCTTAAAGTATGCCCAAGCATTACGATTATTGATAATTAGTCAATTTATCCTACATTCTATGAAATGCGGCATGCTCATACAGGGTAGTCTGTTTTTTTTAGCTATGCTATTGAAAAAAGTTTATTAGAAGCTTTGAAATTGACTCCCTGACTGATTAATTATGCTAAAGCCAGAGTGGCAGAACCGGGAGGTAAATTCATGTCATTTAGGCCAGATTCAGATATTGTCTTTGAAACTTTCTGATTTCGCTTTGAAACAGTTATTTCCAGCCCAATTATTATTACATCTTTTTTAATCTGCAAATGCACTTTCAACTTCACCGGGGAGCGCAGATCACTCTTACTTATTCCAAATTTCTTAGACGCATCCAATATTTCAATGCCTGCAAACTCGTTTTTTTCATTTACATCAAGTATGATATCATCCATTATAAATGAAGATTTATAACTCCTGTTCTTTGGGAAAGCATAGAAGCTATCATTCACAAAATCATAATCATACTGATCTTTTTCATGCAAAGTTTCCTCTTTAATCATTATTTTTCCCTCCCCGAGGATTCTTATGGAAAATATGTAATTAATGATATCACATGATGCCAATAAGATTTTGGTATAATTAATATGTTAACGATCAAAACATTAAAGAACAGAAAAAAAAGATGAAGAGACCTGAGATCTCTTCATTTCACAAGCAGAGTGCCCTTGCCTTTAATATTCACATCGCCTGTGAACTTGCGGTAGGTTTCACCCTCAAATTCCTCGGTTCCGTCTTCACGATATACCGGCAGCATCTCTTCAAGATTGCCCTTGATCACTATCATGCCTTTTTTCATCTCGCCGGCAGCCATGGTGGTATTGCCTCCGATGACAATTGTTCCGCCACTGTTGGAAAGGCCTGGTAGAAGACCTGCATTACCGGTAATGATGATCTCACCACCGGACATGTGCTCTCCTACATAGTCCAGAGCATTCCCGTTGACCACAATTTTGCCGCCACTCATGCCTTTTTCTTCGCCGCGGTATCCACTGCCAACATAGTACTTTGCATTGCCATTGACAGTAATTTCACCGCCCTTCATCTCGCATCCAACCCAGCTGTCAGCATGGCCGTTGATGGTAATCTTACCGCCTGTCATAGAACAGCCACAGTGCATATCCACATTACCGTTGATCACGATCTCTCCAGCACTCATGTGCTGACCGATTCTCTTAATTCTTGACAGATCACCGTTAATCTCGATTCTCACATTCTCTGCACTGTCACTGCCGTCAGCCACAACTTCGAAGATATCTCCAAGAAATACCTGGGTATTTCCATACCAGAGTGGAATCTGTTCAATATCCCGCTCAGAGCGTCCTGCAAAGTTATCAGGGCTGATGGTATCAGCCTCTATTGGAACCCTGTTTTTTTCCCGAAGGGTAAGTGTAACTGTCTGCATAATCAGTTCACCTCCGTTGTAATCTCAACTGGATGGGGCAGGTAATCGTCCTCCACCATGTAATTGGCAATGCCCACAGTATAGTACCTGCGGAAATTGTTCTTTATATCCTTCATGGCAGCTTCCTGTACTTCACCTTTCACACAACCTGCTGCATTGACCCAGTAGGTCCTGCCGGCAGGTGTTGCAACGATCTCTCCGTCCTGCACAACAACGTTACCTCTCTTGATGGTGCATGAAGTTGCAGAGAATGCCTTCTTGAGTTTCTCGTGTTCTGTACCAGGATCAACCTGGCCTGGAATCATGTCATATATTGCAATATCTGCATCAGCACCGACTCCCAGGTGTCCGATGTTATCCATGGAGAACATCTTTGACTGGATACCTCTGGTCAGGATTGCCAGCTCATAGAAATCAAGTTCCCTGTCAATACCAGGCAGTACCATTCGATCAACTGCAAGATCCGGCAGGCTCTCGATTATCTGCTGCCTCTTCTTTGCACTCATGAGAAGTGCATAGGCTTCAGGATAGTTAACAAAGGAACCACCGTTTGGACTGTCGGTTGTGAACATGACCTTCCATGGATCCTCAACCATGAGTGCCAGTTCAAGTCCAATTGCCCACTGGACTGCATTGACAAAGCTCTTTGGAGAATACTCAATTGGTACAACACCTGCACCATCTTCAAGTTCCACATCCTTGTTACTCCATTTTGCATGCAGCATGCGTGCATTGGAATATTCCAGTGGTCCATCGGCTGTCATTGTCATTGCAGGACCGAATATAACCTGGCCCATGTCAAATGTCAGGTGATCTGCACTATTGATATAATCAGTTATCTGGGGAGTTGCACTCTCAAATTCCCTCCATGAATTTCCTCCGTATGAATGGAACTGAAGGTGTGCCAGGTGCAGTGCCTGTCTGTCCCTTGTGGTCTTTACACTCTCCATTAGTTTCATGGTTTCAATGGTTGTTTCATAGTTGCCAGGCTTACCAAGGTTGTTACAGTGTACATGCACGGAGTGGGGCAGTCTTAGTGCTTCGTTTGCTTCTGCCAGCCCAAGCAGTATCTGGCGTGGAGTTACATCAAAGTCAGGGACCACATCGTCTACTGAGTTAACGTTCTTACCCCAGCCCCATGCTTCTCCTCCTCCCGGATTTACTATTTTGATTCCAAAACCACGGCTTGCCTTCAGACCCCATGCAATGTAGGCTGCAAGCTTCTCTGGCTCCTGATCACGTACATAGTTCATGACATGCCAGTTGTTTCCAAAAAGTGTCAGACCCCATTTGTCCAGGATCGGTATGGATTCAAATTCTTCATGGGTATGCCTGGCAGACAGCATTGAAATTGCAGCTTCTGAAAGAGTGGTATATCCAAGCTTGGAGTACCTGTATCCCAGAGCAAAGGTGTTTGGTGTATTGTACCCGGACTGTGCCCTTGTATAGAGTGTTGGCTCCTGCAATCCCGATAGTCCAGGCACAGGGTTCATTCTCATATCATGGGGGCTCATCAATCGACCTACATTGATCTTGCCTGCACAGTGGGTGTGCCCGTCAATTGCACCTGCCATTGTGAGCCTGCCACCTGCATCAATCACCTTTGCATCGGATGATACACTTTCTACAATCTTTCCATCCTTTACAGCCAGATCCATATTTTCACAGTTAATTCCGTTAACAGGATCACATACAGCTGCATTTTTGATAATAAGTTCAGACATTTCAAGCACCTCCCTTGATCTCCCGCACCTTCTCAATGAGATCTGTTACAATCTCCTCATCAGATTTGAAAGTGGTATCAATCAGTTTCTTCATTCTAAGCGGGATACTGTCCATTCTGTAGGCAGTACCCTCTACTTCAACACCTACAACAGCAGCAGGGATTACTACATCTGCCAGCTCAGTGGTTGCATTATGATATGGGTCAATCTGTATCAGCGGGATTTGTGCAAGGCACCTGACAGCTTCCTGGGCAAAGTGTGCGCCAGGATCTCCAGCTGCAATAAGAGCAGAGTCCACATCACCCCTTAGCAGCACATCACTGGCACCAGTCTCTCCTGGATTATAGTATGCCAGCTTGCGATTGAAGTCAATTGCATTGGGATAACCGGTCTCCCAGTTTGCAACCTGTCCAAAACCGGTAACATTGTAATGACCTCTCATTGGTATCATTACTGATTTTGAGTACTGGTTCAGGTCATAGAGCAGTGCTGAAACTGCAGCTCCGTTCTTGTACTTGGATCTTGACTGGGTAGTACCCATTCCATAGAAGATACAGCTAAACTTTGCTTCCTTGAGCATGGTGGCAAGTTCAATGATCTCCTCCTTTGGAATACCAGCAACTTCCGCAGGAATCACATCTTCATTTTCATTGATGACTGAACGGATGGCACAAAGAAGCATATAATCTCCTCCAGGCTCAACCTGCACATATTTATCTGCAAGCTTTGCAGTATCAGTTTCCCTTACATCAACCACTGCAATATTTCTGGCCTTTCTTCCCTTCTTTGTGAAGAATCCCCTTGCATATGTGGAATATCTGCTCATATGCCTTGGATGGGCATGAACCGGATTGCACCCCCAGAATACAACAAGATCTGCACGGTTTTTTACCTGGCCAAGGGATGCAGCAGGGGATCCTTTCTCATGTACTGCAAGTACAGTTGGACCATGGCATACATTTGCAGTGGAATCTATTAGTGCACCAGTCTCCTCAGCAAGCTGAATTGCCTTGCTGACAGCTTCACAGGAAGTTGAAGCCCAGCCGTACGAGAGGTTTCTTTTTGAATTTGCAAGAATTTCAGCAGCTTTTTCAATGGCTTCCTCATAGCTAACTTCCACAAGTTCTCCATCCTTGCGAATCATAGGTGATTCAATTCTATCATGCAGGCATACTCCTGCGATCTTGTTGTGCCCCAGAATGCATGCTCTCTGGATATCTGTGATCACATTGTCCTCGACCTTTACAGTAAGATCGTCACACAGTGATCCGCAGAAGGGACATACAACATCTGTAATTACTTTCATTATACTCTATCTCCTTACTGACAGTATGTTCTCATGAGTGATTTCATATCAAGTGGTTCCTTATCACTTTTCTCGATCTGTGATGGTATTCCCTTAAATCCTGGCATACCGCATCCATGGGTATCAGGATCGACCACAGCATTTGCCCACGGGCCCATAGGGATAAATGCAATTCCCCTGGGATTTCCGCTGTTTGCTTTTGCTTTTACAATAACTTCTCCGTGTTCATTACTGACCTTCAGGCACTCACCCTCAGATACTCCCAGCTGGCTGAGGTCTTCGGGATTGAGTTCGCAGTATGCACATTCCTCAAAATACCTTGGACTGGTCTTATATTCAAGATAAGACCCCTGGTAAGCAGTTCTTCCAGTTATAAGGTTTGCTTCCAATTTCATTGATATACCTCTGTAGATAATTTCAGAATAAAGTGAAATATTCAAGGCAACTTCCACGTACCTGTCATCTGGTATATGGAATTGTTTCCAATACATAAAAATCCGTCTGTTGCAGACCCGGATCATTTCCTGCAGGCATAAGCTTAGTATCGGCACCTGCTTGCATGTATTGGATATAGGCTATCCTCTAAATTAGATTGCAGTTTATTTGATAACATTTGTAATATATAGTTATCCATTGACAGGGATGGAATATATGAAGACAGACAGTACCATAGACTGGATATCTAATCATATACTGAAAATCAATCGATATACTTTAATATATCTATGTACCTTTAAGACTCCTGCTATAGCCCGGATAGCCTAGTCGGTTGGGGCGCCAGACTCATAGGGAAATAAGATATGAGCGTCCAAATCTCCTGAGATATCTGGAGGTCGCGTGTTCGAGTCACGCTCCGGGCATACTATTTTCTATAAACATTTATAATCAATTAAAATATTTGTTCTGAAGTTGCATACTATAATATCTACAGTTCATATGGCCGGAATATGGGAACTAACAAAACTAAAGTTCATGTAAACAGTATTGGAATGGAACTGGTTAAGATCTCTCCTGGAAGGTTCCTGATGGGGTCTGAATTCGAGGTGGATGAAAGTCCTGTTCATGAGAAGACCATCCCCCACCCCTTTTATCTTGGAAGATATCCAGTAACACAGATCCAGTGGAGTGAACTGATGCATGATAATCCTGCATACTTTAAAGGTGCCACCAATCCTGTAGATCAAGTATCATGGTATGATGTTCAGGAGTTTGTTGAGAGACTCAATTCTGCCGAGGGTACTGATAAATACAGTTTACCATCAGAAGCTGAATGGGAATATGCGTGCAGGGCAGGTAGTAATACCAGGTTTTCATTTGGTGATGATGAAAAGCTTCTTGGAGAGTATTGCTGGTATGACTCAAATTCATACTCTAAATCGCAACCTGTAGGCAGAAAGAGGAGCAATGACTGGGGATTGTATGACATGCATGGTAACCTCTGGGAATGGTGTCAGGACAGGTGGCATGATACTTATAATGGTGCTCCAATGTATAATGAGCCATGGAGTGAGGGCCATTCAGAAGGACGTGTGATACGAGGAGGGTGCTGGCACAGTTTTCCAGATTATTGCAGGTCATCCAAGAGATACTGTATAGAGCCTGGAGAACGACATTATAGTCTGGGGTTTCGCATATTGAGGCGAGTATGACCTATTTTTGTGAACTACCCCGAAGCTAAATACTTCTTGGCTTCCTGTTTCATCCCTTGAACCATTGTTCACAAGTCCACAGGCTCTTCCCCTTGTTCCGAGGGTGCTTATATTCCTATTAAGTTCTGCTCTTGAAGAGCGAATTTCTTAATATTGATAGAGGCATTTATGTCCCTATCATTATTAGTATTACATTCCGGGCATTTCCATTTTCTGTCTGCTAATGTCATGGAACTGTTATAGTAGCCATAAACGTTGCAGATTTTTGTACTTGGCTCGAATCTTGCGATGCGCAGAACTGTTTTTGCGTACCATTCTGCCTTATATTCGAGTTTTGTTATGAAGGAACTCCATGATGCATCAGCTATGTGTTGAGCCAGATAATGATTTTTCAACATACCGGAGACATTGAGGGTATCTACTGCTACGGCTTGGTTCTCGCTAACGAGCTTTGTTGAAACCTTATGCTGGAAGTCGTGTCTCTGATTGCTTATTTTTTCATGGAGCCTGGCTACTTGTTGACGAGATTTATTTCTGTTATTTGAGCCTTTCTGTTTTCGAGATAGGCGTTTTGAAAGAACTTTAAGCCTCTTCATGGAGTTTTTAAGGTGTCCTGGATTGTCGATTTTATCACCATTAGAAGTGATAGCAAACTCCTTGATACCTACATCTACTCCTACGGTATCGTTTACGGAGAAATCCGATTTTTCTGGAAATTCCTGATTGTCGTCTACAAGGATACTAATGTAATATTTTTACCTGCCGGTACACACGAGTTCTTAATTTTAATGGCATTTGATGGGTACACACATCGGCATGATTTTAGCACGATTCAAAATTTTCGTAACATTTATTATGATTGTTTGTGTTAAGATGTTGTGATCAACATGAAATATAGTTATAGACCTATTATATGTTCTGTTTTTGCTGTCCTTTTAGTGGTTCTCTGTATATCCGGCTGTCTAGGGGACAATGGTGATACAGAGCAAAATGGTATTGAAGGTTCTCATGAAAGTGTGTTGCGTATAGCTCAAACGTTTGGTCCATCACATTCCCTGGATCCTGCGTCTGATTGGGTCGGATGGTATGTAAGACAGGCTGGTATCTATGAGACGCTGTTCAGTTATGATGAGAATATGGAACTTGTACCCGAGCTGGCTACAGGGTATGAAGCAATAGATGAGGTAACATGGGAGGTTCGATTAAGGGATGATGTAAAATTCCATGACGGTACTCCAATGGATGCGGATGCCGTAGTATATTCCATTGAAAGGGTAATGAATCCTGATAATAGGCGTAGTAGCCAATATCGCTTTATCGAGGATGTGTATGCTGTGGATAATTATACTGTACATATAGTTACACAAAAAGCTTATGCACCGACTATTGCAAGTTTAACTGACCCTATAGTTTCCATAGTAAATCCCAATGTAGATAATCTTGCAGGCAATCCTTCAGGAACGGGTCCATTCATCTACTCTTCGTTTAATCCTGATATCAGACTTGAAGTGAAGAAGAACGAGAATTACTGGGGTGATCTGGCACGTGTGGATAGGGTAGTGATAGAGTATGTGAGCGACCCGTTGACCCGGGCATTGAAAATCGAAGGCAGGGATGTGCATATTGCTGACAGTATACCCCCATCTGAGGTTGCAAGGCTGGACGCTCGTCCACACTTAAAAATGGTCAATGAGGAAACTATGAGGACTGCGTTCATGTACGTCAACACAAATAAGGAGCCACTTGATGATGTGCGTGTAAGACAGGCTATAAGCCATGCTATCAACAGAGAACAGGTGGTCAATGCGGCACTTGAAGGATTTGGAGGCAGTCCTGCAATAGGTATGTTCCCATCCAATTTCATGTGGTCAGCTAATGATGAAATTGAACCTTACCACCATGATACTGATAAGGCACTGGAGTTGCTCAGTGAGGCAGGTATTGAGGATACTACAGGAGATGGTAGGTTAGAATATAATGGGGAACCGTTCACCATTGATATCAAGACATATTCGGCACGTCCTGAACTTCGACCTGCAGCGGAAGTGATGGCCATTCAGCTCAAATCGATAGGTATTGAGAGTAAGGCAGTGACACTTGAAAGTGGCGCACTTAGCGCTGATATGAATAATGGTAACTATGACCTTGCACTCTATGCCTGGGGTATAGCTCCAACAGGTGACCCTGACTATTTCCTGACACAACATTTCGAATCAGGCAATACTTATGCTGAATGGACGGGGTACTCTAACCCGGATGTGGACGAGTGGTTAAGTATTGCAAGGACCGATCCTGATGAGAACGTGAGGATGGAGTATTATAATAAGGTTCAGAAACAGGTTCATGAGGACTGTCCCCAACTGTTCGTATTCTATTACAAAAAGACAGTAGGACTTGCAGATGAAGTTGATGGATTCGTGTTATATCCAAACGAGATAACGGTCCTAACGAACAATATTGGTATCTGACAAGTTTAGAGGAGTTTTGATCTTAATGGATGTTAAGAAACAGATACAGGATTATTGGGACTGGAGAAGCACGAGTTATATCAATGGTGTGACCGGTCTTGAAGGAGAAGAAAGGGAACTCTGGAAACAGGCCCTTTCTCTCCATTTAGGTGAAGGCAGGCTAAAGATCCTGGATGTGGGTACAGGCCGGGGTTTCCTTGCATTGTTATTGGCTGAGATGGGACATGAGGTCACAGCAGTTGATATTTCACAATCAATGGTAGACAGGGCAGAGAAGGAAGCAGAAAGTAGAGGGCTGGATGTAACTTTTTCAAAATGTGATGCTGAGGATCTGCCATTTGATGACGGGATGTTTGATGTTGTAGTGAACAAATATCTTCTATGGACTCTGCCCAACCCTGATAAGGCTTTAAGTGAATGGAACCGGGTACTATCGCCTGAAAATGGTAAGGTGATTGCAATTGATGGCAACTGGTTCGACCCTGCTCCCACTAAAAGAGTAAAGAGATGGTTAAGCAAGCTTGTGAAAAATATTGGTGTCAGGGACAGGAAGACCAGTTATACCAGTTCTAACAGGTTTGATCAGCATTATTCAGGGTTCAATGATTCCTTACCTCTATACCTTGATGTAAGACCTGAAAGCGTTACTCCGTTATTCCTGCAGGCAGGATTTGATGATGTAAAATTCAGTGAATTGAAAGAGATACATGAATATAACTTAAGACAATTACATCCCGTTTTACGCATACTGAATACTGACTCTGTATTTCTGGTTGCTGCTAATAAAATATCTATAAGGAAATAGACAGCATGCTAAATTACGTACTGCGAAGGATATTGTTCTTGATACCGACCCTTCTTCTAGTTTCGGTGTTGAGCTTTTCTATCATCCATTTCGCGCCTGGGGATCCTGCAGAACTCTTAATGACAGGTCCTGATGGCATTGCTGATCCTGTGGCAGTCAAGGAGTTCAGTGAGAAGATGGGCTTTGATAGGCCTTTTCATGTGCAGTACGGTATCTGGTTGAAACAGGTGATATCAGGAGACCTTGGATATTCTTACATGACAGGTCAGCCGGTTGCAGAAGCCATTACACATAAATTTGCAGCAACTTTCAAGCTAGCTGTACTGAGCATGTTCTTTGCATTGCTCATCGCTGTTCCTGGTGGAATTATTGCTGCACTTGGCAGAGATACATGGAAAGATGATATCAGCAGATTCATTTCATTGATAGGTGTCTCTGTACCCAATTTCTGGCAGAGCTATATCATGATACTGGTATTTGCCCTGATTCTGGACATGTTTCCAGTTGGAGGTTATGGGGAAAGTGGTGAGCTGAAATTCATGATATTACCGGCGATAACTCTGGGAACTGCTTCTGCAGCTGTCCTGATGAGATTGGTAAGGTCAAGTTTGCTGGATGTTCTTGATCAGGACTATATCAGGGCAGCAAGGGCACGTGGTATACCTGAACACATCATAATTGGAAAATATGGATTAAAGAATGCGTTCATTCCGGTAATTACCATGCTGGGCTTAAGTTTTGGATACCTGCTAAATGGCTCTGTGGTTGTGGAAACGGTTTTCGCATGGCCGGGTATAGGTAACCTGATGGTGAATTCCATATATGATAGAGATTATCCGATGATACAGGGTACACTTCTTTTCGTGGCAACTATTTTTGTGGTAGTTAATCTGCTAGTTGATATTTCGTATGCGTATCTTGATCCCAGGTGGAGGTATGATGAGAATAATAGCTAATAGGAGCATGGTAATAGGCATGGTACTGGCAGGTGTCATGGTAATGGTTGCACTGTTTGCACCATGGCTTGCTCCAAATGATCCTCAGGAGTCTAATCTTGATGAGAGATTAGTTGCACCTGAATATTCATTATCCTCGCAATATCCTTTTGGAACAGATCACCTGGGAAGGTGTATATTGAGCCGTGCATTGTTTGCTACAAGGATTAGTCTGTTGATAGGTATATCCGTTATATCCCTGTCACTGGTTACAGGAACTGTTATTGGTGCAGTATCAGGATATTCTGGTGGTGTGGTGGATGAGATCATTATGAGAGTTGTGGATGCATTTCTGTCCTTTCCCGGAATGTTTGTGGCACTTGCTGTGGCTGGTATTTTCGGTGGGTCAATTGTAGGGCTGGTGGTCGCACTTACACTGGTCGAATGGACGGTATTTGCACGGATCAGTCGGGGATCTGTTATATCTGTTAAGAATATGGATTATGTATTAGCTTCCAAGGCTATGGGTGCAGGAAGTGGGCATATATTGAAGTATCATATATTACCAAACATTACTTCACCCCTGCTGGTCATTGCTACCTTAGGTATGGGTTATGTTATACTTGCAGCAGCCAGCCTCAGTTTCCTGGGACTGGGAGTATCCTCATATCCTGAACTTGGAATGATGGTGAGCGATGGCAGATTCTTCTTACAATCAGCACCACATGTAATGTTTTTCCCAGGAATGTTCATTGTAAGCATTGTTCTGGGCTTTAATTTTATTGGTGACGGATTGAGGGACATATTTGATCCCAGGGATACTAAACAAAGATGGAGAGTGTTCTAATTGTTAAAGTTGCGTGACGTGAAGATAAGCTTTCTTTCATCTGAAGGTTTACTGGCACCTGTAGATTCAGTAGATATCGATCTAAAAGAGAAAGAAACATTTACTATTATTGGTGAATCAGGGTGCGGGAAATCTCTTATTGCAAACTCTATACTGGGTCTGCTGCCAAAGGATGCTGAAATATCAGGCCGAATTTATCTTGAGGAAGAGGATCTTCTGTCCCTTCCTGAAAAATCACTAAAGAAGATCAGAGGCAGACGTGTGGGAATGGTATTCCAGAACCCCTCCAGCTCATTGAATCCTGTTTTCACTATGAGGTCACAGCTGGCTGAGATCATGAAATACTCTGGTATGTCGCCAGCACTTCAAAACATGGTAGATCTCATGCAAAAGGTTGGGATAAATGATCCCTTACACAGGCTGGCCCAATATCCTCATCAGCTGAGTGGTGGCTTGAAACAAAGATTTGCTGTGGCCTTTGGTACTGCCAGCGATCCGGATATTTTAATCGCTGATGAGCCTACCACTGGTCTTGATATTACCCTTAAGATGCAGCTGATCGATATGCTAGCACAGTTACATTCCCAGCGCTCGATACTCCTGATAACCCATGATCTTGATGTAGCCTATACCCTGTCGGATAAAATCGGTGTCATGTATGCAGGTGAAATCGTGGAAGTGGCACCAGTATCATCATTTTTTTCAAAACCTCTGCATCCGTATTCCAGGAAATTGATAGAGTCGCATCCGTTACGTGAAATGAAACCCATTCCAGGTAATTCTCCACATATCGCAGAACGGCCACAGGGCTGCAGATTCAGTTCAAGGTGTGAACATGGGGATCTCTGCTGTTGTAGTACACATCCTGAAATGGTGCAGGTGGATGAGGACCGGTTCGTGAGGTGTCTTGCTTATGCTTGAGGTAAAAAATGTCAATAAATCGTACCCTTCTGGAAATTTGTTCAAAAAGAGAAATATAGATGTATTGCAGGACATCTCTTTCAGGATGAGAGGCCAGGAGACTTTATGTATCGTTGGGGAGAGTGGCTGTGGAAAGACTACGCTGGGTAAATGCCTGGTTGGACTTGAAAAGATCGATTCAGGTGTCATCAAGGCAGGTAATGATATTTTGAACAGCAGCATCAGCGGCACCAAGCTCTCTGCTGCAATATCGCGAATACAGATAATTTTCCAGAATCCGGATATGTCACTCAATCCTAAAAAATCAATTTATCAGATATTGGCCGAACCTCTTATACTCCAGAAAAGTCCAAAACAGGAGTTCAAAAAAATCATTGTGGATGCAATAGAATCCGTAGGAATGTATGAAAAACATTTATCCTATTATCCTCATCAGTTAAGCGGAGGTCAGAACCAGAGGATAGCTATAGCTCGTTCGATACTGATGGCTCCTGATATCCTGATAGCTGATGAGGTAACTTCAGCACTCGATGTTTCTGTTCAGGCACATATAGTTCAACTTTTAATGAAGGTCAAAAAAGAAATGAGTATGACACTGATTTTCATATCACATGATCTTGCACTTGTTAAAAGGATTGCTGATAGGGTCATGGTCATGAAAGACGGACGTATAGTTGAACTTGACCACACCTCTGATATTTTCCTGAATCCCAAACACGAGTATACCAGGACACTGGTGGATAACATGAAGAAAGTGTCTTTGATCAGTAACTTTAAACAACTGGAAAAACCTGTTTTAGCTTAATTCAAAAAGGACCTATTCACATGAATTCAAAAATAACCATTCTCTGCCAGCAAGTACATGAGATACTTGCATGTAAAGATAGAATAATTTATGGATTTGCAGATATTGGTGATACAGAGGTGTCTCTGCCATTCTCTGGATTGAAAAAGGGGATAGTTATGGGTACATCTTTAGGCAAAAGTTCGATACAGGAACTACCCCAGGGTATATCCCGGGAATATATTGATGAATGCTATCGAGCTAATGCTGAACTCGACTTGTTAGGAGTGCAGCTAAAAGATATTTTGATAAATGAAGGATATAATGCAATATCACTGACCTCAAGTACTTCTGATTATGATCCTGAAACTTTCAAAACGACATTCTCTCATAAAAGGGCAGCCACAGGAGCAGGTATTGGGTGGATTGGCAAATCCGGGCTGCTAGTTACAAAGGAGCTGGGGTCAGCTTTACGACTGAATACGGTATTGACAGATGCACCACTACCCACAGATCGTGCTCCTGTAACCAGATCTGAATGTGGTGAATGTACTGAATGTATGACAAACTGTCCAGCCGGTGCCATCAAAGGTGTCCAGTGGAACACATCGCTTAACCGTGATGATCTGATTGATGTAAATGATTGCTACAAAGAATGTGTAGATGCAGCTGAAAAGGTCGGGTTCGAGTATCCTCTGTGTGGTAAATGTATTGCAGCATGTCCCTGGACCATTAGGTATACTCAAAGCTAATTTTTAATAAATCAGGCCTGGTAGTCAACCACTCCTCCCATATGAAAGGAGACTCCTGCTCTAAAACTTGAACAGATTGATTACAGTTCCCCTAACTAAAATTTGAGTCTGTATGATTAAAGATAATAGCACTAGCATGTGGGTTGTTGGGGGTGGGGGGAAAAAATGTCAGGCTAGCGCTATTATCACTATATATTATATTTGTGACTGCATATAAGATTATTTCAGGCTGCATGATGTGGATATGAAATGAACTGCTTTTCCTGATAATGTAAATTTGGTAAATATAACTTCAGACCTTTTAGAGGTTACCACAAAATTTATTGCAACTCTCCACATTAAGTGCGACCATGAATAGTAAAGTAGTGATAGTGCTGGTTGCACTGATAGGTGCTGTACTCCTGAGTGGATGTGCAGATGTGGGAATTGATCCCGGAGAAGCGACAGTTGAAAGAGGTGATACCGTATCTTTTGATTATATAGGTATGTATGAAAATGGTACTGTTTTTGATACATCCATTGAGGATGTAGCCATTGAGAATGAGATACATAATCCTCAAAGGCAGTATGAACCAATGACATTTGAGGTCGGGTCTCCTAATATAATTGAAGGTATAAGCACAGGTCTAATCGGCATGACCGAGGGTGAGGAAAAAACCATTACACTCGAGCCGGAAGAGGCCTATGGTCCATATCGAGAAGATATGATAGTACCCATTACAATTGAAGAATATCAGGAAATGACTGGCTCTGATGAACTACCCCAGCCTGGAGATGTTCTCATGACTCAGATGGGCCAATTGCCTGTAAATGATGTGAATGAAACTCATGTGAAACTGGATACCAATCATCCAATGGCTGGAAAGACACTGGTATTTGATGTCACAGTTGTTTCAATTGAGAAAGGTGACGGAAGTGCTGAAGATGTGGATGTAACTCCTGATCTGAATCTTTAATGAAATATAAGCAGTGAGGCTTCTAAATTACCTCACAATCCTTTTTTAATATTTATTGACAAGCTGAATTATTAAGAGTCAGCCCCAGCCAGTTCCAGTTGCTTGATCTTCTTTATTGGTGTTCAGGATACTGTCATAAACATCTGTCCATCCGATCTGGGATCCTGCTGCTACCAGCATTGCCACAGATATGGCTTCTGCGATCTGTTCACTGGTTGCTCCGTATGAAAGTGCTTTTTTTGAATGGAGTTCAGTACAGTGTTCACACCGCATAAGAACAGATGAAGCTACTGCTATGAGTTCTTTTGTTCTGCTGTCAAGTGCACCGTCCTTGAGAATCGAATCACGCATTTCATTGAAAGCTTCAGCGGTTTCAGGTATATTTTTTTCAAGAAAAGACATGCTATTCCTCCGTAAATACCAATGCTTTCCTGTCTGAAATAATCCCCGGTGGATACTGCATCCAAAAATCCAAAAAAGAGTTATATTACCAGGACCATATAATGTCTGTAGGGTAAAAACGTTTTTTGTAAGCATAAATGGGAGGAATAAATAATGAAAGTTTTAGTTACCTATGTTTCTCAGACCGGGAATACCAAAAAGGTTGCAGAGGCAATCTACGATGGGATAGACGAAGATAAACAGATAATGGATATGGGAGAGGCAACAGGGCTTGATGAATATGACCTTACCTTTATAGGATTTCCTATAGTACAGTTCAATGCACCAGAAGATGTGCAGAAATTCTTAACCACCAGCACAGCCGGTAAGGATATAGCTCTGTTCATGACACACGGAGCTCCCGAGGATGCAGGACCGGTATCTGACTGGATATCCACAATAAGGAATCTTGCAAAAGGCGCCAATATTGTGGGTACGTTTAATTGTCAGGGTGAGGTTTCCCAGAAAATAATGGACATGCTCAAAAGTTCCAGTGATCCCCAGATGCAGGCGTTTGCAGACATGTGTGCTTCAGGAAAAGGTCAGCCTGATGAGGCAAAACTGCAGAAGGCACGTGTATTTGCAAAGGATATTATTTCTCAGAAAAAGGCCTGGACTGAATAAGTATTCCAGGTTATTTTTTTATATTTTTGCCATCATAGCAAGCGGATTCTTCTATTGCCAGTTCCAAAATTATTTTATACCAACCATCATTTTTAAATGTCAGGATTTAAATGAAGTAGTATCCCCAGGATATAATAGATCCGGTCAGGTGTAGATTTTGAAGATTGAAATAGATTATGAAAAACCAACCGATTTAATTGAACTAAACTGTCCCGGCCGTCTGTCGCGTCAGGTACCTATATGGTTGAAAATAGACTGGGTGCTTGAGAAGATCTGGGTGGTTCGGATGAACTATACCTATGCTATTCCCGCAAGGGAATACTATAATATTGTATCAAGGTTCAGCCTGCCTAATAATGTTAATGCAGTACTCCTGAAAGGCTGGATTAAGACAAACCTCATGCCACTGATAGAAGAGGCAAAACAAAATAAGAAGACGATCTGGACTGATAATGGTATTGCATGTGAGTTTAATGAGAAAGGACAGGATTGTCTTTATCATATAGGATCCAGATTGTTTGAGGTGCCCTTGTTAGAAGAGGGTGGTCTCTGGAGATTTGAGGACTGGGTAAAAGATAGGCATAACATCCGTCCGGATATGACTGATCAGGAACTTATGGAACACCTGGATGAACTTCTTTATCTTGCACAGAAAAAATGGGCAATATTTGAAGAAGACGATCGTGCAATGGTATATGTCCTCAAGAAAATAAGACGCCAGATGGCTGAGAAGTGAACTACACCACGCTTACGCATGGTGCTTCTTGCTTCATTCTTTTCTCTTTTGAGAACAAGTCCACAAGCTCTTCCCGTAGTTCCTACGGTGCTAAATACCTATTAAGTTCTGCTTATCTAAAGCAAACTTTTTGATATTAATAGCGGCATTAATATCTCTGTCGTGATTGGTTTTACAATCGGGACATTGCCATTTTCTATCTGTAAGTGTTAACTTTCCGTTGTGGTAGCCACAAACATTACAGATTTTTGTACTTGGCTCGAATCTTCCGATACGTAGTATGGTTTTTCCGTACCATTCGGCTTTATATTCGAGTTTTTTTACGAAAGAACTCCATGATGCATCTGCTATACTTTGTGTAATACAGTGGTTTTTCAACATACCGCTAACGTTCAAAGTTTCCAATGCTACCGCTTGATTCTCGCTTATGAGCTTAGAGGATAACTTATGTTGAAAATCATTTCTTTGGTTGGCAATTTTTTCATAGAGTTTTGCTACTGCTACTTTTGCCCTTTGTCTATTAGCTGAACCTTTTTTCTTTTTGGAAAGTCTTTTCTGCAAAACTTTCATTCTTTTCATCGAGTTTTTAAGATATTTCGGATTATCAATTTTCTCACCAATTGAAGTAATGGCAAAGTCTTTGATTCCAACATCAACACCAACCGTTGTATCAATATTGAATGATTTATTTACAGGATTTTCTTTTTCATCATCGATGAGAATACTAATATAGTATTTTCCAGTAGATGTTCTACTTACTGTTGCTGTTTTCTCTTTACCTTCATATCTACGATGTAGTTTCGCATTTATCCATCCAATCTTAGGTAGTTTAATTTTATTATTTTCAAAATCCACTTTGTAATGTTGAGGAACAGAAAAGGATTGAACTGGATTTTTCCTTGATTTGAACTTAGGAAAACCTTTCTTTTCCCTGAAAAATTTTGTAAATGCATTGTCAAGATTAAGTGTTGCTCCCTGTAATGATTGAGAATTAATATTTTTCAACCAAACATGTTCTATTTTTAATTCAGGTATCATTTTGTTCAATGCAAACCTTGATATAGAATTACCTTCTGCTTCATATGATTTTATCTTATTTTCTAAAGCCCAATTATAGATGAATCTACTAGCACCAATATGTTGTGAAATCATTTCTTCATGATTTTTATTCGGATACAATCTATATTTATAGGCTTTCAACATACACTTTATCTAATGACTTTAACATTATTTATAATTCGTGTTAAAAAGATGATGCTTTCTCATTAGTACGCATTCATCTCCTAGCTTACGCAAGGAGTCTTCTGCTAATTAAGATAAATAAACAACACTGATAATTTTTTTGAATATATTTTCTAAATTTCATTCAAATATTTTTAATACTGGTCTGTCTAAATAAACTGTCTGAATAAATGTACTGGCTAAATACCAATCTACAAATACTGTGTTTTTATATTCTGTAATGTAAGCTGTAAATACTTTATTTCAGATACATCTGTATTTATGCATTTTTTGTATCTTAAGTCTGTTATGGTTGGTAAAGATGAAAGAAACCGTATTAGAGATTGAAGGAATGACCTGTGCCTCATGTGCAAAGAGGATTGAGGATGCACTAAAAAAAACAGAAGGTGTATCATCTGTAAATGTCAGTCTTCCGGCAGAGAAGGCTTTTATTGAATACGATCCGGATATTGCTGATACAGCATCACTTATCAGGGCAATTGAAAATACCGGTTACAGTGCAACTCCTGCAGATCAGAGGACCAGAGTGATCACTGCAAATATTTATGATATGACCTGCGCATCATGTGCAAAAAGGGTTGAAAATGCATTATCCTCTCTTTCTGGAGTTCATGAGGCAAATGTCAACTTTGCTGCATCAAAGGCCACGATTTCCTATGATCCTTCAGCCCTGACCACTGATGATATGAAAAGGGTGGTTGAGGACATAGAATACAGTATGAGCTTTGAAGAAGAAGAGGAAGCCGATCCTGAGCAGCTTAAGATCAGTAAAGCAGCACGGAAGATGTGGATTGCAGCATCTTCTGCCAGTGTCATTATGGTTCTAATGACAATCCATATGTTCTTTGTCCCCATACCTGGCTACTTTTTTATCACTGCAATTATTGCAATTCCCTCGGTTTTCATAGCTGGTGCAGATACTCACAGGGCTACATGGAAAGCACTAAGGCACGGAACTGCCAATATGGATACTCTGATCACCATGGGATCTCTGATCCCCTATTTCCTGAGCATGCTCGGGTTCTGGTTCCCTGTAACCACTTTCGTGGAAATGGCAGCCACTATCATGGCACTTCATCTTGTAGGTAGATATCTTGAGACTAAAGCAAAGGGCAGGGCATCCCAGGCTATAAAGAAATTGATCGCTATGGAAGCAAAAAATGCCCGCATAATCGAAGATGGTGATGAAAAGGAGGTTCCTGTAAAAGAACTGAAGATTGGCGATGTTATGTTGATAAAACCTGGAGAAAAGATTCCTACAGACGGTGTGGTGGTTTCCGGGAGCAGCACTGTAGATGAATCCATGGCTACCGGGGAATCGATGCCGGTTGAAAGAGGAGAAGGTGATGAGGTCATAGGATCAACGATTAACCAGCAAGGTTCTCTTCGTGTCAGGGTTACAAAAGTTGGAAAGGATACTTTTCTATCCCAGGTCATATCAATGGTTGAACAGGCTCAGGGCTCAAAGGTTCCGATCCAGGAGTTTGCAGATAAGGTAACCGGATATTTTGTACCTGCTGTCATTATTATTGCAGTAGCTGCATCGATATCATGGATGCTGTTTCCTGAATTCCATATTTCGATTGTTGAGTACTTCAGTTTTCCCTGGAGTAATACTGATGTTCCTCTTTTTACACTTGCAATCCTTGCCACCACTGCAGTACTTGTAATTTCGTGTCCATGTGCCCTTGGCCTGGCAACCCCTACAGCCCTCATGGTTGGAAGCGGTAGAGGAGCAGAGCGAGGGATCCTGATCCGCAGTGGAGAGGCAATACAGACTATGAAGGATGTAAAGGTCATTGCTTTTGATAAGACCGGAACGATAACGCAGGGCAGACCGCAGGTAACTGATGTCCTGCCTTCAGACTCTTCCTCAAGTGAGGAGGTGCTATTGTATGCAGCAAGTCTGGAATCCGTATCTGAACACCCTCTGGCATCTGCTATAATGCAAAAAGCAGAGGAATCCGGAGTTAGCCGCAAGGAAGTGCAGGATTTTGAATCCATAACCGGCAAGGGTGTAAAGGGTCATATCGGGGATCATGAGATTATTGTGGGGAATCGCAAAATCCTCTCCATGTTCAATGTCGATTACCAGGAGTTTGCAGATAGGATGGATGAACTTGAACAGGCTGCCAGAACTGTTGTACTGGTGGTAATGGATGGGAAAGTTATCGGTATCCTTGCAATTGCAGATACTCTGAAAGAAGATTCTGTTCATGCAATAAAAGCAATTGAAAATATAGGTATAAAAACAGCGATGATCACAGGGGATAACCGGAAAACTGCAGAGGCGGTTGCAGAAATGGTTGGCATAAGTCATGTTATTTCTGATGTGCTGCCAGGCGGAAAGGTGGATGAAATCAAAAAACTGCAGTCTGAATATGGTATGGTGGCAATGGTTGGTGACGGGATAAACGATGCTCCTGCACTCAAGCAGGCTAATGTTGGCATTGCCATTGGTACAGGTACAGATATAGCAATAGAATCTGCTGATATCACGCTTGTAAGAGGGGATCTGAAATCTGTTGTTTCTGCTATTAAATTATCAAGGTCAACATTTAGAAAGATCAAGGAAAACTATTTCTGGGCCTGGATATACAATGCAGTGGCCATACCCGCAGCATTTCTGGGATTGCTGCATCCAATGATCGGAGCAGCTGCAATGGCAATCAGTTCACTGACTGTTGTACTCAACTCGCTCAGGCTCAAACGAACGGATATTGACCTGGATTGAGGGATCTTTCAGGTCCATATTTTCCAGTAATCTTATTAAGTGCCGGAGAGTATATTAAATTACATACTAGATTGATATTTTATTTTGTATCAGAATCGCGTTTGTATTTTAGGGGGCATTAATAAATGTATAGGATGATGGAGTTTTACGGAGTAGGTCCAGGGTATATGGTGTTATGGATGCTTTTCTGGATACTGCTGATCATTGGTGCTGTACTGCTTATTGTATGGCTGGTTGACAGAAGCAGAAATACTGGAAAGGAAGATTTTTCTCCAATTGAGATTGCCAGAAGAAGATACGCTAGGGGTGAGATAACCAGGGAAGAGTTTGAGGAGATCAAAAAGAATCTGGAGTGAGCAGTATGAAAAGTTCATGGTTATTACCTGTGGCTGCAGTACTGATCATTGCTGGAGCGGCAGGACTGATCTTTATTTCATCCACTATTTATTCAGATTACCCGAGATACCAGGGAGAGCCATATCTTCCAGACGGATACATACCGAATGATTTTGAATCCAATGGTGAGAGAATATATTTTACAGGCCTGAATGAGACTGGTAAGAGAATTGAGTTTACAGGTGGGCCCCAATGGCTCTATGTACATGGTGGAAGCTGTGTAAGCTGTCATGGAGTGGATGCCCGGGGAGGTACAGTGATGATGAGGGGCTTTGTCACAGCACCAGATATTACCTACCAGACTCTTACTCAGGTACATGACGATCATCTTCCATATACTGAGGAATCAATAAAAAGAGCTATCAGGGATGGAATTGATCCTGCAGGAAACCCTCTTGACTGGTTCATGCCCAGATGGAGGATGACTGATCAGGACATGGATGACCTGATAGAACATCTGAAAACACTTTAAAAAAAGGCTGGATAAAATCCAGCAAAATGTTTTATTTTCTCTTCTGTGAAATCATGATCCATCCTACCAGCACAAGTGCCATCAGTGCAATACCAAATCCTGCGTATGCAAGAGGCTGTGAACTGGCCTGACTGGCGGATTCAAGATGTGAGGATATGTGGTTTACTTCCTTCTGGAGCTTGCTGTTTGCATCCTGCACTTCATTTAGCTGGTATTCAAGTTCACTGACCCGGCTATCATGCGAAGGATTTGCCCACAGGGTCATTGTGGTTCTGTATGCCGTGTATTCATAGTGTGTGCCTTCCCATGTCCCGGGTTCTTCCACAGCAAACTGCCCCTGAACCTGCCACATTCCTGGTTTGTCTATGGTAACTGAGAATATTCCATTTTCATCCGTTTTTCCTGCCTGGTTCTGGCTGTGGATATCCTGATCTGCAGGAGCTGCCATATATGTGCCCTCAATTGGTTCTCCATTAAACAGAATCTGAGCCTTGAAGGTATCTCCTGATCTTAGATTATAGGGATTTACCAGAGGTACCACATCAAATTCAATATCTGGTGTTAGATACCAGTTTTCCTGTGTGCCTGCATTAATTACTGTCTTTGCATGTTCAACTGTTAATCTTGGTTCGTCAGGTCCACCGTGTGATTTTGGATTGTAGACTGAAGGCTGTCTTTCTGCAACCAGAATGTAGTCTCCAGGCTGCTCCAGTATAATCTGCACTAGCCAGTAATTGTCTCTGGCTTCCGGATCAAGATTGTAAGAAGTTCCATCCGGTGTGTAGATCATTATATCCCTCATATCTGCAAGGTAGAATGATTCAGGATCATCCGGATGTCCAAAAAGAATTTTTGCATCAATCTCATGTGGTGTGTTGACAGGTATTCCTGGACTGGTATCAGTTTCTATATACAGGTTATGTGCACATGCCAGAGGCATGATCATCAGCAGTACCAGTAATGAAATTAATCCTTTTTTATATACATTTTTCATACAATCGCCTTGGTTTTCTTTTCTATAGTTAATACATGTAAACTTCAAATAATTACTAAGTGCTACGATTTATAAAAAACGTATTAAATGTATAAATATCTATCTTTTCAGACTGCAATACATTACTCAGGGATTCACATGAATATTTCAATCACAAAATATATGATATACATTAAACACTACATAAGTGAATGAATTTTCAGTTACTGGATGCAGACTATATACGAAAGGACAACTCGCCTATAATACGTCTTTTTGGAAGGGGTGATGATGGCAGAAGCATATGCTGCCTTGTACCTGGATTTGAACCATATTTCTATGCCAGGCCGTCTACAGTAAATAGCCATGATGAACTCATCAGAGCCCTTGAACAGAACTTTAACTCAATTAAAAGAGTAGAACTTGTGGAAAAATTTGAGCCGGTTGGATATCAGAAATCACGTAAAAAAATGTTGAAGATCGTAACCTATGATCCACAGAATGTTCCTGAAATAAGGGATGATGTTGTCAGTTTTCCGGGTATAGAAGAGGTATATGAAACCGATATTCTCTTTCGAAACAGGTATCTGGTCGATCAGGGCATCCACGGCATGAAATGGGTACATGCTGACACTTCTTCTGATATTGATCATTCCATGGATTGTGATGAGTTAGTTACCTCTACCAGGATAGAAGAGGTGGATAGGATAGATAGCGCACCTCTCAGGCATTTTGCCTTTGATATCGAATGTCTGCCCATAAATGGGGGAATGCCTGTACCCGAGCAATCTCCGGTGATCATGATAAGTCTGTCCTTTGAGCCTGAATTCAGGGGTATGAAGTCTATTGTACTGCTTGGAAGGAGTCTGGATGATGCAGGTGATGGTGTTGAGGTTCTTGGAGATGAACCTGCTCTATTGAATCGTTTTTTTGAGATATTTCGTGAATACGATCCTGATGTGGTCACAGGCTACAATATCAACGATTTTGATATTCCCTACATTGTGGACAGGATAAAAACACTCCAGTCTTCCGGGATCACAATCAATTCAGCGTGTGGAAGGGATGGCAGGCCTCTGGATTATCGCAAGATTGGTATCAGGTCAATGGTCTCAATCACAGGAAGGATTGTGGCAGATTCCCTCCCAATAATACGCCAGCAATTCAGTCTTAAGAGGTATAATCTCCAGACCGTTTCCAGAGAACTTCTGGATATGGAAAAGCTGGACGTTTCACCACAGCAGATGGAAGAGTACTGGCTGGATAGCGGAGAAAAGATTCGCAAGTTCATTGATTATGCTCGCAGGGACTCGGAACTTGCAATGGAACTGCTTCTTAAACTCAGATTACTTGATAAATTTGTGGCTCTGGCACAGATCAGTGGATCACTGCCCCAGGAGATTCTGGAAGGAGGGCAGACCTCAATGGTGGAAAACCTTCTTCTGCGTGAGTTCAGGAAACACGACTATGTACTTCCTCCAAGACCGGATGAAAATATAGTTTCCAGCAGGAACAGGGAAAGTGAAGGTCTAAAGGGTGGAGAGGTTCTGGAGCCGAAGAAGGGACTGCTGGAAAAAGTTGTTATACTGGACTATAAATCACTTTATCCCACTATAATGATGGCTCACAATCTCTGCTACACAACTGTTATTGACATAGAAAGGCCAGATGGAAATATAATAAAACCACCTTCGGGTGGTGAATTTGTAAGTGCAGAGGTATTTCGTGGTATTGTGCCATCCATTCTGGAAAATCTGTTAAACAGACGTACAGAGACCAAGGGTCTCATGAAGGGGGCAAAGACTGAAGATGAGTACAGGGTCTATGATGCAACCCAGCTGGCACTAAAAATACTCCTGAATAGTTTTTATGGTTATTCTGGTTATACAAGGGCAAGATTATACAGTCTGGCGCTTGCCAATGCAGTTACCAGTTTTGGCAGAGAAAATATTTTAAAAACCCGCAGTGTGGTAGAGAAAGAGATTGAGACTGTCATATTAAGAGAGGGAAAAGCCTACCTTAAGGAAGAGGTCACTTCCAAAGATACTGATGATGTGATTGTGAAGCTTTCTGTTGTGTATGGGGATACAGATAGTGTTTTTGTGCAATGCAGCTCTGAAACCAACCTTGAACTTGAAGATGTTGAACTTGTAGGAAACAGGATTGCAGGTATCGTATCCCATTCTCTTCCTGATCCCATGGAACTGGAATTTGAATCTATTGCAGAGAGGGCGCTTTTTATTGCCAAGAAGAGGTATGCACTATGGATGTTTGAACGTTCGGGTACAGAATGGTCCGAAAGCATAAAGGTCAAGGGCATGGAAACTGTCAGACGTGACTGGTGTGAGCTTACATCCAGGACTCTCAATTCAGTACTTGAGCTGATCCTCAAGGAAGGTGATGTTGAAAAAGCAATGGAATATGTCCGTGGAGTTGTTGATCGGGTTAGAAATATCGATGTTGCCAATGATCCAGAAATAATTGATGATCTGGTTCTGACACGCATGTACTCAAAGAGCATGGGCAGCTACAAGAACAAACAGCCTCATCTGACTGTAATTGAAAAAATGAAGAAAAGGACGGGTGCTGCACCTTCGATAGGTGAGAGGATACCTTTTGTGATAGTTGCTGGAAAAGATCTTTTTGTAAATAGAGCGGAAGATCCGGATTACGTACGTCAGAATAATATTTCTCTGGATGTTGATTATTATATAAAGAAGCAGATATTACCTCCTGTTAGCCGGATACTTAGTGCGTTTGGTGTTGATGAAGCGGCACTGGATTATGATTCTAAACAAAAAGGACTCTTTGAATTCTCACCGTCCTCTGAAAAAAAATTATCAGATCAACTGCAGAGGAGAAAAAAAGGAACAGCTGAAGATCATGATTCAGGTAATCGCAAATCTCAGAGTTCCCTGTTCGATTTCTGATTACTTTTTGTCATTAAATTCTGGCTGGCGGATAATTTTATTCTTTTCTCTGCAAAGAACTGGACTATTTTCTGTAGCTCCAATAAAAATATGTAGGTAGATCGTATTATCTGTTTAGTATGCCGGATATACTCATCAAAAACACAAAGGTATTCTATAAAAATTATCTCCAGCCAGGTGAGATAGTTATAGAGGATGGAAAAATTAAAAAAATTGGAAAGGATATCCGTCTGTCTAATGTTGATCGGGTGATCGATGCAAAAGGTGGACTGACAATTCCTTCGGGTATTGATGCCCATGTACATTTCAGAGAACCTGGATTGACATATAAGGAAGATTGGTTCACAGGCTCCTGTTCTGCTGCAGCAGGAGGCATTACAACTGTGATAGATCACCCAAATACTGTCCCTGCAACCATTGATCGAAAATCGTTCAATAGCAAGCTGAGGATCGCCCGCAGAAAGTGTATTGTGGATTTTGGGATCAATGGTGGGGTATGCAAGAACACGGAAAAACTATCTGAACTATGGGAGCTTGGAGTTACTGCTTTTGGTGAAATATTTATGGCCGAATCTACAGGGGAATTAAATATTGGTAGTGATACATTAAACCATGCCCTGGAGATAATACATGATCTTGGTGCTGTTGCCTGTATTCATGCAGAAAATGAATCAATGAGACTGAAGAACCAGAAACTGTTAAAGGATGATATGTCTGCAATGTCCCATTCAAGGGAAAGGCCCAATATGTGTGAAGCCGTGGCTGTGGAACAGGCCCTCAAGATGCTTCAGGCACATTTGATGCGTGCCCATTTCTGCCATATAAGTACCAGAGAGGGTCTGGGTCTTATCCGCAGAGAGAAATATATATCCCAAAAATCAGGAGAGATGAACATTACCTGTGAGGTTGCCCCTCATCATCTCTTTCTTTCAACAAAGGACTGGGATCGTCTTGGTTCATTTGGTAAAATGAATCCTCCTCTAAGAGACCGCTCCAGTGTAAAGATACTTTTGAATTCATTAAACGATGGTACTGTGGACATGGTAGCATCTGACCATGCTCCCCATCTTGAACACGAAAAGGATGTGGACATAAAAAGTGCTCCCTCAGGAGTTCCGGGTGTGGAGACTCTGATGCCCCTGATGCTGGCAGCTGTAAAAAAGAACCTCTTGCCGCTTGGTAGGATGATAGAAGTTACCAGTACCAACCCTGCAAGCATTTTCGGACTGGATCGACATTGTAAGGGAAAATTTGCAGAAGGCTTTGATGCTGATCTGATCATAGTCAACCATGGTGAAATGGTTCCTGTATCCGCTGATAACCTGCACAGTAAAGCAGGATGGACTCCATATGAAGGTATGGATGCTATTTTTCCTGACATAACCATTTCCAGGGGTGAGATAATCTGGGATGGAGAGATTGTCGGCAAACGGGGACGTGGAAAGTTTTTGCCTGGTAAAGGTTATGCTATGGACATAGAGTCCCCATAAATAAGCAGGTTATGAACATAAAACCATAAAAGCTTTATAAGGACTATACAATACATTCATTGAATGGCAAGAAACAAGTTACCTATTCATACCACTTTAAGTTCAGATGCCATAAGGATTCTGGAGAGATATGAAAAGGAAATGGGTGCAAAAAACCTGGTTCTTGAAAAAGCTCTTATGGGACTGGATAGTTCGCGCTTTAAAGGGAAATTCGATGCAGGAAATATTGACCGTGTAATCAAACGAATTTCTACCGGAGTTGAAGGGCTGGATGAGATTCTGGAAGGCGGGATCCCTAAAGGTTTCCTGGTTATTGTGACAGGGCCACCTGGAACCGGTAAGACCACATTTTGCATGCAGGCACTTATTGAAGGTGCCCGCAATCGCGAAAAGTGCATATTTTTTTCCTTTGAGGAAAGAGTTGAACAGCTTGTGCAGCATTTCCTTAGATTTGGATGTGATGTGGGTGAGTTCATTGATGAAGGGTACCTTGAAATATTCGGGATGTCGAAGCTGACATCTGAGGAGATAATGGAAATCATACAGTTCTATAATCCTGAACGGGTTGCATTTGATTCCATGAATGTTTTGACAAATGGGGATGAGTTTAGGTCATCGGGGTCATGGCGATCCCTTCACCGACTGCTTAAGAGCAATAAAATTACCACTTTTTTTATTACTGAAAAGAAACACGGGATAAATACTAAAAAATTTGATAACTTTGATTTTCTGGGTGACGGTATAATTTTTCTTGATTCTATTCCAACAAATGAAATAGATTCCACACCAATGCCAGTTATTGCAATTCAAAAAATGCGAGCCACCCGGATAGATCGCACTCTACAACCGTTTAAATTCACTGATCGGGGAATATCCCGTTATAGGGTAATAAGGACTCCTTCATGTGGACTTTCCCGCTCGCAGAATGGTAAAAACAAGCAGAGATCTTCAGACAATGGCATTGAGTCTGTAAGATGAGTTCCGGTCAGATAAAATAAGATAGCAGACCTGCGATAAGTACTGTGAAGTATATAGCCGGAAAGTTCCCTGCTCCTCCAAGACTGATGTATGCACTCCCTTTTTTCTCGCGGTTGAATGTAAGGATCGAAACCAGGGTTCCTATAAATATCCCTGCAATGGCTGATATGTATGTAATCTCTGCAACATGGGAGGGATCCACCATCAGTGCAAATGGAATTGCGATCAGAGGGGTATGGTCTGGAATAACAACTCCTACACCACTGATCATCTCGCTGATAAGTACAACTGCAATGATCATTATCAATGTTAGCAACAGAGCTACTGTGGTGAGGTGGGTCGATAGAAGATAGAGTAGTGCAATAAGGGGGACAATGAATCCTCCTGCATTAACTGTGACGGCGGTGTCAAATGTTCTCTGGCTTCCTGTGCTTAGCTCTTCCAGAACCGGAACTGCATATATATGTTCAAGGGCCAGCGCATCCCGTGACAGGTGAACAGGCTTTTTTGTGCGCATTCTGTATACTGGTATTTCTAGGTTACTAAAGATCAGCATAAGAACAAGTATAAGGAAAAGGGGCAGTGAAGATATATCCCCAATTGAAAGTTTTTCATGATAACTCAGAACTGCAACTGGAATAAGGGCAGTACAAAAAATGGCAAGTCTGCGGGAGTTTTGAATGTTTATGTATTTTCTCATCATACATCTCCTGATCAATAATTTATTTCAGCCGTTTTTGTTTCAAAATTATTGATGTTTCAGTAAAAGCCGTATTCCAGGTGCTGTATGTCCCGCCTCTTCTTCTCCAGAAAGCTGAAAACTGATCCATGATCCACTCCTTTGATAAGCATATCAAAAGCAGACCTTGCAACCTGGATCTGTTCCGGATAACCGATCATGCTTACAGTTTTACCATAGATAGATATCTTAACGCCGGTGAGGGTTTCAATGGTTGCCCGTGCCTTCCCATCTTTTCCAATAATCCTGCCCTTGAGACGTTTCAGCTCTTTCTGTGTACCAGCAAATTGTGAAATATCTATAAAATCAAATATGAGCATTTCATCATCGAACATGTCAAGGACCTTTTCAGGATTAAATCCTCTTGCGATCGCATGTATTACATCAGCTGCACGCATTGCCTTTACAGGATCTTCACCGGGTATGACCTCAACCATGCCGCTTTCACTATCAATATCAATTGTTGCTTCACTTTTCTCTTCAATGGTCTTCTTTGTATCTCCGCCTGGGCCTATAATAACTCCGATCCGGTCCTGGGGAACTTTTATATGTGTCATTTTATTTCTCCGGTACTATTCTTATTTTCTGATCGATCATTCACAATTGAAGTGTACAGATCATCTGGATCAGTATCTATTCCGTATCGTCTGAAAAATTTAAGGATATTTTCAATATCCCGTATCAGGAATTCTTTAGCACGTGGATGTTCTGGTGTTGTGGCCTGGCCCATGTCTATGATGATTGGGGACATATTGTCTGTATCGATCATGATGTTGTATTCACTTAGATCCGCGTGTATAAGATTTGCTTCCTGGTACAGTTTATGCATATATTCTATAAGCCGGGAAAATATATCTTCTGCCTGCTTCTGGTCTATCTCTGTATATTTTAATAGTGGATATGAAATCCCGTCCTTTCCAAGGAATTCCATGACCAGAATGTTTCTCTCTGCAATAATGGGGTAAGGCACTCTCACACCTGCCTCATAGGCACGTTTGAGGTTTCGGTATTCTTTCCGGGTCCATGCAAACACAATCTCACGCTTTGTATGTCTGATGTTTTTAAATCTTGGATCTCCTATGATATATTCTTCCATAGAATTAAATGAACTGGTAGTTATCCGGTATATTTTGACTGCAATCTCGTTTTCTTTTCCATCAGCAAGAAATACGTTTGCTTCTTTGCCCCTGCTTATTATTCCTCCCATTGCCTGCAGTATTTCACGTTTTGATAGTGTGTACAGGGTTTTGAGGGCATATTCATCAAAAACGTCTTCTTTTACCTTGAGAGCATTGTCATCTTTGAACTTGATTCTCCATCTGTCAACTTTTTCATCGATTGACCTGATCTTTTTATCAATTTTCTTTTTCATGATTATCCTTTAAGGTATCCTTTTCTTTCAAGCCAGTCTACCTGTGGTCTTGTGTACTTCCAGATTACATCGGCCTTGGAATCCTGAAAATCCCATGGAACCGCAATGACTATATCGCCCTCACGTATCCATGTTCTCTTTTTCATTGAACCTGGAATGCGCCCCATTCTTACAACTCCGTCCATACATCTGAGGCGAAGACGGTTTGCTCCCAGTAAACTATCGACGATTGCAAGTACTTCTCCCTTGCTTTTTTTTGGAATCCTTACTCGGGTTACCTGAGTTTCTTCCCCATTATTATTGCTATTAACTTTTCTGTCCAGGCTAACACCTCTATATTTTATCCTATCAGTCTTGAACTTTATATGAAAATTATCTTTAGTGTACCAGAATATGCAGGATATAGAGTTAAATGTTGCGTATATATCGTATTCTCTGGCAGGACTGGGACCGCAACTTCAGATTCGATACTTATTTATACTGGTAATGGGATGTATAGAGTCCTGCACAATATGGGTGCAGGGCTGTATTCATCAGGTAAAACTGAGAGACAGTCCATCGGGATAAAGCTTATATACGATACTGAACTATACAGACAATCCCGTGCGAAGCACGGTGATATTGTCGTACAGATAATATCGAATTTATCCTTATCATCATGTAATGGAGACAGGAGTTTTTTCCTGTCTGACGCTGGATCTGGCAGTTCAGTTAATTTCGGCTGGTGGTTGTATTATCTTATATATAACTTACCAGTTTCCGTCTATGCGATGGAAGTTAACTGGATTGTGCATTGAACTCAAGTGATTGAGTTCTCCCACCAATATTCTAACAAATTCAAGATAGTGTGGTATGCAACAAAAGTGTGCATATAATTCTGGTTGATCCTGCCAGAGGTCACTGCTATCGGTGTTCGACTAAGCCATGCAAGTTATATGTTCTTCGTGAACATGGCGAACTGCTCAGTAACACGTGGATAACCTGCCCTTGGGACCGGCATAACCCCGGGAAACTGGGGATAATTCCGGATATGCCATGATAGCTGGAATGCTTCGTGGTTCAAAAGGATTCGTCTGCCCAAGGATGGGTCTGCGGCCTATCAGGTAGTAGCGGGTGCAAGGTACCTGCTAGCCGACGACGGGTACGGGTTGTGAGAGCAAGAGCCCGGAGATGGATTCTGAGACATGAATCCAGGCCCTACGGGGCGCAGCAGGCGCGAAAACTTTACAATGCGGGAAACCGCGATAAGGGGACACCGAGTGCCAGCATACAATGCTGGCTGTCCGCATGTGTAAACGGCATGCGTTAGCAAGGGCCGGGCAAGACCGGTGCCAGCCGCCGCGGTAACACCGGCGGCCCGAGTGGTGATCACTATTATTGGGTCTAAAGGGTCCGTAGCCGGTTTGATCAGTCCTCTGGGAAATCTGACAGCTCAACTGTTAGGCTTCCAGGGGATACTGTCAGACTTGGGACCGGGAGAGGTAAGAGGTACCACAGGGGTAGGAGTGAAATCTTGTAATCCCTGTGGGACCACCAGTGGCGAAGGCGTCTTACCAGAACGGGTCCGACGGTGAGGGACGAAAGCTGGGGGCACGAACCGGATTAGATACCCGGGTAGTCCCAGCCGTAAACGATGCTCGCTATGTGTCAGGGATGGTGCGACCGTTCCTGGTGCCGTAGGGAAGCCGTGAAGCGAGCCACCTGGGAAGTACGGCCGCAAGGCTGAAACTTAAAGGAATTGGCGGGGGAGCACTACAACGGGTGGAGCCTGCGGTTTAATTGGACTCAACGCCGGAAATCTCACCGGGGGCGACAGCAATATGTAGGTCAGGCTGAAGACCTTACCTGAATCGCTGAGAGGAGGTGCATGGCCGTCGTCAGTTCGTACTGTGAAGCATCCTGTTAAGTCAGGCAACGAGCGAGACCCGTGCCCACTGTTGCCAGCATGTTCTTCGGAATGATGGGTACTCTGTGGGGACCGCCGCTGCTAAAGCGGAGGAAGGTGCGGGCTACGGTAGGTCAGTATGCCCCGAATCTCCCGGGCTACACGCGGGCTACAATGATTGGGACAATGGGCTCCTGCCCCGAAAGGGGATGGTAATCTCCTAAACCCAATCGTAGTTCAGATTGAGGACTGAAACTCGTCCTCATGAAGCTGGAATCCGTAGTAATCGCGTTTCAACATAGCGCGGTGAATACGTCCCTGCTCCTTGCACACACCGCCCGTCAAACCACCCGAGTGAGGTATGGGTGAGGGCACGAACTAAGTGTCGTGTTCGAACCTAAATTTCGCAAGGGGGGTTAAGTCGTAACAAGGTAGCCGTAGGGGAATCTGCGGCTGGATCACCTCCTAAGCAAAAAAAACCACCACCGAAAGCTGAATGACTGCCAGACCAGTACAAAAGGACACACAGCTGGGCAGTAAAGATCCAGGAGGGCTTGTAGATCAGCTGGAAGATCGCTGCCTTTGCAAGGCAGAGGCCCTGGGTTCGAGTCCCAGCAAGTCCATTCATTAAGTGCACCGGGTAAGTGATGTTATCCGGGAAGGACGGAAGTGTTCTTATCTAACCTGTAAGAACACGGTGAAGTCGTGTATAGGATTGTATGGTATAAATTACAAAGTATACCAGACGCTTACTGGAATGTGTAAGCTACTGGCAGACTCTGGCAAATATGCCATCAGGTGAATGGCTCGGCTCAAGTGCTGAAGAAGGACGTGCCAAGCTGCGATATGCCCCGGGAAGGTGCAAGGAACCAACGAACCGGGGATTTCCTAATGAGACCTCTTAGTATCCGCAAGGATACTGATCAGTAATGATCGGGAACGTCCCGAATTGAAACATCTTAGTAGGGACAGGAAAAGAAATCAATCGAGATGCCGGGAGTAACGGCGAGTGAAATCGGTACAGTTCAAACCGAATCCCCGCAGGAATGCAGGGGAAATGTGGTGTGGAAGGGCCGATCCATTTTCTGCTAAATTCAGGGTAGTCGAATTGTCTGGAACGTCAGACCATAGAGTGTGATAGTCACGTAGACGCAATGGAACGCAGAAGGATCGGTACCTGAGTACCGTGGGTTGGATATCCCGCGGGAATCTGGGAGACATCAACTTCCAAAACTAAATACAACTTGAGACCGATAGTGAAATAGTAGGGTGACCGAAAGCTGAAAAGTACCCCAGAAAGGGAGGTGCAAAGTGCCTGAAACCTGATGGTGATGGAACGATATGGCATTAAAGGATCTGCAATACGAAGGAAACCATCGCGAGGTGGCAGTACGGGTATTGTTGCCAGTGTCATATCATACGTTTTGAAGAACGGGCCAGGGAGTGTATCGGTACGGCGATGGCTAACCTCAAAGGGTAGCCGAAGCGAAAGCAACATGCACGCAGTCCTTAACCGGACCAGGTGCGACGTATACAAGTGCGTGGAGTCGTAACGGTACGACCCGAAGCCGGGCGATCTAGGCGTGGGCAGGTTGAAGCGTGGCGAAAGCTACGTGGAGGACCGCAAGCGGTATTGATCTGCAAATCATTCGTGTGACCTGCGTCTTGGAGTGAAAGGCTAATCTAGCCCGGCATCAGCTGGTTCCTTCCAAAACATGTCGTAGCATGACCTGATCCGAGATAGTCGGTGGAGTAGAGCACGGATTGGGGAAGTTGGGGGAGAAATCCCTCGCTCTCCTGTCAAACTCCAAACACACCGTCGTCGAAGACAATCAGAGTCCGGACTACTGGGGTAAGCCTGTAGTCCGTAAGGGAGACAACCCAGCCCGTGGTTAAGGTCCCCAAGTGTCGACTAAGTGTTAACACTAAAGGGTGTCCCAGGCCCTAGACAGCTGGAAGGTTAGCTTAGAAGCAGCTACCCTTTAAAGAGTGCGTAACAGCTCACCAGTCGAGGTTTGGGGCCCCGAAAATGGACGGGGCTCAAGTCGACCACCGAGACCACGGAGTACCGAAAGGTAATCTTGTAGGAAGGCGTTGCGCTCGGGCAGAAGCTGGGCTGTGAAGTCCAGTGGACCGTGCGGAAACGAAAATCCTGGTAACAGTAACAGCAAAGTCAGGTGAGAATCCTGACCGCCGAAGGGGCCAGGTTTCCTCGGCAATGATCGTCAGCCGAGGGTTAGTCGGTCCTAAGACGTACCGTAATTCGAGTACGCCAAAAGGGAAACAGGTTAATATTCCTGTACCATTTAACAACAAAACTGACACTCACGGGCAGGTTGAGCAGCGTCGTCGCGCTGTCCAAGCATCCAAGCCGGTGGAGAGCCGTTATGGCGAGAAACCGGTGAATATGTGATGGCGAAAGTCAACTGCACCCGGGAGTCCGTGAAAAGGAAGTTAAATGTCCGTACCAAGATCTGACACAGGTGCCCCTAGCTGAAAAGGCTAAGGCGTGTCGGAAATACACTGGCTAAGGGAATTCGGCAAATTGGCTCCGTAACTTCGGGAGAAGGAGTGCCTGCTGTGAAGACAGCAGGTCGCAGTGACCAGGGAGCTCCAACTGTCTAATAACAACATAGGAGATCGCAAACCCGAAAGGGCTGGTACGATCTCTGAATCCTGCCCAGTGCAGGTACCTGAAACTCCGGTACAACGGAAAGAAGGGCCTGTAAACGGCGGGGGTAACTATGACCCTCTTAAGGTAGCGTAGTACCTTGTCGCTTAATTGGCGACTTGCATGAATGGATCAATGAGAGCTCTACTGTCCCTAGCCAGAATCCGGTGAAGCTTACATTCTAGTGCAGAGTCTAGAGACCTCTAGGGGGAAGTGAAGACCCCGTGGAGCTTTACTGCAGCCTGTCGTTGAGTTGTGATTTCGCATGTACAGTGTAGGTAGGAGGCGTCGAAACCCGCGCGCCAGCGTGGGTGGAGCCACCAATGGGACACTACCCTTGTGAAATTGCGACTCTAACTCCGCGAGGAGGACCCCGATAGGTGGGCAGTTTGCCTGGGGCGGGACGCCCTTGAAAAGATATCAAGGGCGCACAAAGGTTGACTCAGGTGGGTCGGAAACCCGCCGAAGAGTGCAAGAGCATAAGTCAGCCTGACGTGATCTGACACAGTAACAGATCACGAGACGAAAGTCGGTTCTAGCGAACCTTTACGTCCTGCTTGATGCGGGCTAAAGCTGACAGAAAAGTTACCCCGGGGATAATTGAGTCGTTGCCGGCAAGAGCACATATCGACCCGGCAGCTTGCTACCTCGATGTCGGTTCTTTCCATCCTGGCTGTGCAGCAGCAGCCAAGGGTGAGGTTGTTCGCCTATTAAAGGAGATCGTGAGCTGGGTTTAGACCGTCGTGAGACAGGTCGGTTACTATCTACTAGAGGTGTAAGAAGTCTGAGGGTAAGTTGCTTTTAGTACGAGAGGAACAGGGCAACGGTGCCACTGGTGTATCAGTTGTCCGACAGGGCAATGCTGAGCAGCTACGCACTAAGGAATAAGAGCTGAATGCATCTAAGCTCGAAATCTAACCCGAAAAGAGACGTCACTAAGGATACCGGTAAAAGACCGGATTGATAGAGTTGGGATGTACGCATCAAGGCAACGAGATGTTAAGTCCGCGACCACTAACCATCCGTGCCTGCTGCCAGAACACTTGCACATTCCAGGCGAAATCTGGTATGCTTCAAGTAATTTATACCCGCAATCCCCTACACGACTGAAAGGAAAGTTTATATCGATTGCGTACCAATACACCAACCCGGTACACTAGTGCGCCAAGGTGGCGGAACGGCTACGCAATCGCCTGCAGAGCGATACCATTCCGGTTCGAATCCGGACCTTGGCTCTATAACACATCCATCCACTTTCGTCTAAACTTATACATACACACTGACCGGTTCGAATCTGGCGGCCATAGCGGCAGGGTAACTCCTGTACCCATCCCGAACACAGAAGATAAGACTGCCAGCGTTTCACCCTGTACTGCGGTGCGAGAGCCCACGGGAACGGTGAACCGCTGCCAGGTTCAACCTAAATTACTAATTTTTGGTCTAATTCATGGCGTAATTTTTATAGTAATTATCAAATTAATAGTTGCATCCAGTTGATTATTCTACCTGTTCTGCATGTTCCATATTCGGTGGTTGATATATGTTATATATCATCAGTATTATCTACTGATTCCATGTCATCGTCGTTTGAAATATTAAAAAGGTGTGCTTCAGGAAGAATTGGTAAACTTACAACACCACACGGAGTTGTGGAAACTCCAACAGTAATGCCTGTGATAAACCCCAATATCCGGCTGGTGTCCCCATCAAAAATGAAAGATATGGGTGCAGAGATCCTTATAACAAATTCCTATATTATATATCGAAGTAAAAAACTCGCAGATCATGCCCTTACCAGAGGGCTGCACAGTTTGCTGGAATATGATGGTCCCATAATGACTGATTCTGGTTCTTTTCAGCTGTCGGTGTATGGTGAAGTGGAAGTAACTAATGAACAGATAATTGATTTTCAGCACAAAATAGGTTCTGATATTGCGGTACCTCTGGACATTCCAACACCACCGGATGTATCCCGTGATAGGGCTGAAGAGGAACTTGAGATAACAACCGAACGTTTAAAGAATGCACGTAATCATCTAAGTGGATCAACTTTGCTGGCAGGACCTATCCAGGGTTCTACATACCGTGATCTGAGGACAGAAGCTGCAAAAAAAGTATCTGAAATAGGCTTTGATATATACCCTATAGGTGCTGTAGTACCCCTGATGGAATCATACCGTTATGCTGATCTGGTTGATGTGATCGTTTCTTCAAAAATGGGTTTAAATCCATCTTCTCCAGTCCACCTTTTCGGAGCAGGACATCCCATGATGTTTTCACTGGCAGTGGCAATGGGATGTGATCTGCTGGATTCTGCAGCTTATGCACTGTATGCAAAGGATGAACGCTACATCACACCACATGGAACATTTCATCTGTCCGGTTTGAAATATCTCCCATGTTCCTGCCCGGTATGCCAGAGTTATACTCCTGATGAGATAAGGAATTCAGATGATCCGGTAACCCTGCTGGCAGAACACAACCTATATACAACCTTTGAAGAGATCCGCAGAGTAAAACAGGCGGTATATGATGGCAATCTTCTTGAACTTGTGGAGATGCGATGCCGTTCTCATCCACGCCTGCTGGAAGCTCTTGAGAGGATATATTCCTATTCAGATTGGCTTGAAATATACGATCCGATCTCAAAATCCACCTTTTTTTACTGTGGTCCAGAATCTGCAAAAAGGCCTGAAGTGATACGGTTTTCTAAGAGGATGGAACGATTGAACATTGATGGATCTGCTATTATACGTCCTGCAGGCAGCAATATCAAAAACACTTCTGATTTTGACCATATGCTGGAATTTAAACCGCCTTTTGGTGCATACCCTGTTGAACTGGGTGAAGTATACCCTTTCAATGCAGAATCTCCTTCTGTACATGGACCCGAATCCCTTGGAGTGGCCCTTGAGAATACCATACGCCTAATTAAACTCAACCCAGATGCTGAATTTACATTTATGAAACCGGATCATATGGAGCATCCAATACTCGAAAAGCTCTCGTCAATTGCAAATATTGTTAATTTTTCACAATGATTTGACTGGTATGATAACAAGACTAATATATAATACTGAAATCTAGGGATAGTACTGGTGGTATAAGTGGTATCTACAAAAGAATCAAAGCCAATGAACCCATATCTAGAAATGCTGAGACCTGAAATAGCTGATATGGATATTGCACTTCCGGCTGCAAGTGCTCTTCTGGCATCATATATAGCAATGCAGTCATTCCCTCCACTCATTCCTTTTATTATTGCCATTATAGGGGGATATGCAGCAATAACCAGTTCATATGTTTACAATGATTGCTGTGATGTGGATATTGATCAGGCTAACCTGCCAAACAGGCCACTGCCTTCATCAAGGATTACCAGGAAACAGGGACTTATATATTCTTTTGTTCTGGTCTGTATTGCGTCGATAGCTGCTCTTTATCTAAATCCTGAATCCTTTGTAGTTCTTTTATTTGCAGTGCTTACCATCAGCTTATATTCTAAAATCGCAAAGAGAAAAACTCCATTAAGCTTTGTTCCTGTTGGTATAGCATATGGACTGGTTCCAATTGGTATATGGCTTGCATTTGATCCGGCAGGAGTCCTTAAGGGAACATCTGAATCACTTCTACCGCTTCCTGCAATATTTCTTGGCATCATGATGTGTGTTACTGACTGGGGATTTACTCTGTCTGGTGTATCCCGAGATGTTGAAGGTGACAGGGCAAATAATGCACCGACACTTCCTGTTAAGTTTGGTGTACCCTTTACTGCAAAATTTGTAACAAGCTGCTGGCTGGTAGGTGTTATTGCTTCATTTGTCATTGGATGGACAGCTCACCTTGGTCCAATCTTTTTTATAGGTGCCCTGCTGGGAGGCTTGTGGATGCTTTATCAATCATTTGATTTTGTCAAGAATCCTCTTCCAGAACGTGGTGGCAAGCTTTTCATTCAGGGATCCAGGTATCGGGGTGTAATGTTTGGATCACTGATAGTTGATGTGATTCTTTCAATAATGCTGACAGGATATTCAGCAATTCTATGGTAAACAGGTTATGAACTCTAGTGGAAGTGTTTGAAAAATGACATCTGATCGTGTTGATGCAGATATTATTGTGATTGGCTTATCGCCTGCAGGCATGATGGCTGCCAGAAATGCCTCAAGAGGTGATGCCAAAGTTACTGTTATAGACAGAAAGGAAGAACCTGGTATACCTCCCCATCCTGCAAATACTTTTTTCAGGGCAATGATTGATAGAGCAGGCGAGGAGATTGATGAGAGATATGTTATACACAATCTCAGAGGTGCCAGAATAGTAGCTCCATCTGGCAGTAGTGTTGTTGTCGAATCCCCGGGATATTTCATTGATCGTACAATGTTTGATAAAATATATGCTAAGAAGCTGCAGGAGGAAGGTGTGGATATCAGAATGGGAATTGAAGCATATAATGTGATACGCGGTCAAAATTCATTTACTGTGAGCACATCAGAAGGTTCCTTAAGTTCAAAAATTGTAATTATTTCAGATGGTATTAATTCCAAAATGGCCAGTCTTCTTGGTATGAGACCTGTAAAACATCCTCAGGATATAGCATGGGCGATGGAGGCTGAGGTAAATGCTGATGGTATAGGCAGCCAGGATCTCTTTGAGTATTATGTGGGCAGTATAGCTCCTGGATGGAAATCTACATATTCTCCATGCGGAGGAGACCGGGCAACACTGGGAGTCTATGTTAGAAGAAATGGAACTGATGTATCCTCGTTCTTTGACAGATGGGTTGATAAGTTCAAAAAAGATAAAGGAATCTCAGATCTGGAGGTTGGAGAGCGCAAAACCGGGGGTGACCCGATAGCAACAATTCCTTCACAGGTCGTAACGGATGGTGTTATGATTACAGGGGGTGCCGCAGGTCAGTCAGGTATTGGCTATGGAATGCGCTCAGGACAGATGTGCGGAGATGTGGCAGCAGAGGCTATCAAAAAAGGAAATGTTTCTGCTGATTTTCTATCGGAATACAAAAAAAGATGGAATCGGGAATTCAGATCTGAATATTATCTTGGACGCCTGGCACTTGAAACTCTTAGAAAGATGGAAGATGATGAAATTAATTCTCTCATGGAGACCTTTGAAGATCAGGACATCTCAGATATTAAGGGCAGCCCTATACAGAAGGCATTACATACAGGCTCTATAATGCTGAAGAAGAATCCAGGATCCATATTGTCCATGAGGTCAATATTTAGAAGAAAATAAACCGGTGATCGGATGAAATATTATCTCTATAAAAGCCCATTTTTTAAAGTTTATGCAGAGATGGATGACGGGATAGTTAGGATAGGTACCCGAGGGCTTGTATCGTCATTTGTAAAACCTATGCTTAAAGATATGCTGGACATTTTTGATGGGGCAAAGCCAGCAAAAGTAGGTACTCAGGAATTGATATTTTCTACATGGATGCCTCCCATTCCAGGAACTCCTTTTGATCGCCTTGTTTCCAGTCAGGTAGGTTCTGTTAGGGGAAAAATGATCCCTGAGCAAGTAACTATATCTATAACTGAAGAATGCCCAAATGAATGTGTTCACTGCGCACTTCCGGATACTAACAACAAAGAATATCTTTCACCTGGTATGGTCAAAGATGTGATAGATCAGGCATTGAAAATGGGGACCACCCTGATTATATTTGATGGAGGTGAACCATTGCTTTATGGCGGGCTGGAAGACCTGATTTCACATGTTGACCGCAGCAGAGCGATATCTACTATCTTTACATCGGGTACAGGGCTTACAGAAGAAAAAGCTCTGTCTCTTAAAGAAGCAGGTCTTTATACTGTAAATGTCAGTCTGGACAGTGCAGATCATGAAAAGCATGATGTCATGCGAGGCCGAAAAGGGGTCTACAATGACGCAATATTGGCGATTAAAAACTCTATTAATGCAGGTCTTCTTGTGAATATATATGTTGTTCTGTCTCCACAGAACATTGATGAGCTTGATGATTTTTATAATCTTGGTAGAGAACTGGGAGTACATGAGATATCTTTCTATGAAATAGTCCCTGCAGGCAGATGGATAAATAAACTTGATAATATTCTGTCATCTTCTGACCATGGAAAACTGGAAGACTTTGTTGAAAGGACACGTAACTCAGAAGGGCCTCGTATATTCTCAATACCCCATGCAATGAGATCAACCGGGTGTTTTGCAGGCCGAAAATGGGTTCATATCTCTCCTCAGGGAGATGTATTTCCCTGTGCATGCATTCCCCGTTCTTTTGGAAACATACATGAACATACTCTGAGCAAAATATGGAAAAAAATAGGGAAAGATGAGGTATTTTCCCGAAAAACCACTATGTGTCATATGCGCAATCCTGATTTCAGGAAAAACTATCTGGGTCTTGTGGATAATGAAAAATAATGGCTCTATGAAATTATATGTTAAAAAATAATTAAGTTTAGATATTGGGATCCTGATCATCGCAATTTGAGTTATTGACATATGCAATTACTTTTTTGCAGGATCCCAAAAATATAGGTATTGATCAAAGCATTCCTGCTTTCTGAAGTAGCATCAAATTCTCTGTAGTAAGCTTCTCGCCCTTCTTGAATTTATGGAAAATATCTTCTGCATCTTTTCTGATATCTTCTCTGGAAACTTCTCTGCGTCCAACAGTTTCTGTCTTTTTCAGTTTGCGAAGTTCCTTGTCGATTTCACGGATTTCCTTCTGAGCATTGATGAATTTCTTGTGCTGTTCATCAGCAGATTCCTGGAATCTTACAAATTCTCTATGTGCAGCATCAGATTCTGCCCGTATCTTATCGGCTTCTTTGAAGGTGGCAATCATCTTGTCATGATATTCCTGAGCCTTCTGTGCATGCTCCGTTAGTTTTGTATGATATTCAGAAGCATTGTCTCTGATGGCCTGCGCTTCGGTTAATAACTCTTTGAGTTCACTGTTGCTCTCAAGCTGTTCTTTTTTTGCAAGGTAGAGTTTCTGAAGATCGGCAATCTTATTTACAATTTCCCTTTCTTTGGTAGGTGTCAGAACCTCTGTCTGCTGTGCAAATTCCAGACGGTCAATATCCCGCCTGATCTCTTTCATAGAAGGCCCACCCAGATTATTGGCGCTTCTTATGGAATCAACCTTTGCAAAAAGTTCATTTGCCTTGGCATTGATCTCATCACGCTTGTTCTTGTTGGCTTGCACTTCATCATTGTGCCCGTCACGCAACTTTTTATATTCCTGAGCTTCGTTTATCAGCTCTTTTGTTTTTTTGTTCAGCTCATTTCTTTTTGCTGCAAGAGAACTAGCCTGTGAGTTGAGTTCGTTTCGTTTTTCCTTGCATTCTTCTGATAACTTCTTCAGTTCTTTCCTTTTTTCGTTCAGTTCTTTTAACATCTCTTATTTGACCTCCCTGTCCAGCAATAAATTGCTGGCATTTCATGCATTTCTAATGCACGATCCTGAGCTCAACTCCTGTATCAATTGCCTTGATCACAGGAATTACTGCTCTTAAATCTTTTTTTATAATTACCACATCTGCGTAGGGACGCAGAATAGGTTTTGGATTAAATGCAATTGCATATTTAGCCCTTTTGAATATACATATGTCGTTGGCACCGTCGCCGACAACAATACATTCATCTGGAGCCATATTATTGGCAAAAGCTATCTGCTCAAGCATTTTTTCCTTTGAATTCTGAGTTGTAAGTGGTCCTCTGACTTCACCGGTCAGCTTTCCGTCTCTGACAACCAGTTCATTGGCAAAGATATGATCTATACCAAGCATCTCGCCAACATCGTCTGCTGCCAGTCTGAACCCACCGGATAACATTGCTGTTATATACCCTGCAGATTTTACATGTTTTATAAGCTCCCTGGCACCTGTCATTATTGGCATGTCCCTGACTGCTCTTTTTGCGTCTTCGAGTTCGAGTCCTTTCAGGAGTTTCACCCTTTCCTTTAGTGCCTGAGAGTAATCAATCTTGCCTTCCATTGCATCTTCTGTGATCCGAGACACCTCATCCAATACACCTGAGATTTTAGCAAGTTCGTCAATGGTCTCAGCATCAATGAGAGTGCTGTCCATGTCAAAAACAATTAATTTTTTCTCTGTGTCTATAGACCGGTTAGTACAGTTCACTTGATCAAACCTGAATTTTAGAAAATGGTATGGATAGTATTTGAGCAGTTATTATTTAACTGGGTTTGTGGGAACAATTGCTCACATCATTTTTAACCCTTTCGCCAGAAACAATACTTTGCTGGCACAATCTCAGATGAGAATTCAAAATATATCTATATAAAATCAATGTATATTTTTCTTACGGGTATCAGACAGTATTGGTGTTCATATTTGTAATATTGTTATTTGTTGTCCGTGCATTTACAATGGGTAATTGGATATAGATTTTTCCAAAAAGAATATATGCTAATTGGATAATTGCATTATGTGATTTATTATGGCAAAAATAGGATTCATTAAGTTAGGAAATCTGGGTATTAGCCAGGTTATTGAACTGGTACAGGACGAGATAGCAGCCAGAGAGGGAATCAGTATCCGTGTCTTTGGAACCGGCCCCAAAATGGGTAAAGATGAAGCTGCGTCTACAGAGCAGTTCAAGGATATGTCATGGGATGCTGATTTTTATGTTATTATAAGCCCAAACGCCAGTGCTCCCGGCCCCACTGCTGCCCGTGAGATATGGAAGGATGTGCCATGTATCATAGTATCAGACGGTCCAACCAAAAAAGATGACCGGCAGGCACTGGAAGAAGCTGGATTTGGCTACATTATACTCAAGGTTGATCCTTTAATCGGTGCAAAGACCGAGTTCCTTGATTCCGTAGAGATGGCATCATTTAACTCCGATGCAATGAAGGTACTTTCCACATGCGGTGTTGTGAGGCTTATACAGGAGGAACTTGATAAGGTTGTTGAACAGGTGGACGCAGGCAAATCTGGTTCAGATATAGAATTGCCACATATCCTTGCAAAGCCTGAAGTATGCGTTGAAAGAGCCGGATTTGAGAATCCTTATGCAAAGGCAAAGGCACTTGCTTCTCTCTTTATGGCTGAGAAGGTAGCACAGATAAATTTCCCTGCCTGCTTTATGATGAAGGAGCTTGAAGACGTTGCACTGACCACTGCCACAGGTCATGAAATGATGCGCGCAGCAGCAGAACTTGCAGTGCAGGCCCGGGAAATTGAAAAGATAAACGATACCGTTTCAAGGCATCCCCATTCCAAGAAAGGAAAGGTGCTTTCCAAGACCCGACTCTTTGAAAAACCTGCATGAAGTGCTGTCAAGCACTTTTTTTATTCTTCTTTTTCTCTTGGCATTGCAATTATTTCCCTTATTTGATTACTGAAGAAATCCTTGGAATGTGCAGGCCTTATTACTACTGACACATCAGCTCCATGTCTGGTACCACCAATTGCAATGATCTCAAGGTCCTTTGATACAGGTATATGCCCCGAATCCGCAGCCATGATGGTAACTTCCACAGCTACCTTGAACCCTTTTCCAAACAATGCTCTTAATGTATCTGATATCACATCCAGACGACTGGCTCCACCAAGCCGGTTGGATACTGCCCTTTCAATACCTGAGAACATATGCGATTGAGTGGTAACAACAACTCCCATATCCTCCAGTTTTTCCATATTTTCTTCATTCATTTCCCACTTTCCTTCTTCACGAAGTCCGTACTGGTGACTCACCGCAATGATCCTTATATTCCCCATCTTTTCCTGTTCAGCCTTTCTGGCAAGCTTTAGTGCAGTTTCACCGCTGGTACTGGCAACCACTATATAAGCTATCCCAAGTTCTTTTGCCCTTTTGAGTGAGTCTTCGATCACCTGATCTGTATTTTTCTCGCCCACTTCATCAAAATACTGTATATTTTTTTCCATTATCATTTACCTCCTGAGGATTAGTTGTATCTGAATATTGTTATCCATTCAGCTGTAAAAACGATGCTCTTATTTATTAGAATTTACTATATTATATATTTAACAGAATAAGTGGGTAAGTAAACAAAGGTGGTTTTTTGTCGCAAAATACTCATTCTTCGGATGACATAAATATTATTACAGATGAAATAAGATCGCAGAATCCTATACTTATAGAGGGTTTTCCTGGCATAGGTCTGGTGGGAAACATTGCCAGCCAGCACATAATAGATTCACTGGAAATGGAATATCGAGGCTCTATTGATTCTCGTTTTTTTCCCCCCATTGCAGTGCTGTATGAAGGCCTGATCAATATGCCTGTACGTATATATGAAAGTGAGGAACATAACCTTTTACTGGTGGTTTCAGATATTCCCATCAACCCAGCTGTTTCCTATGATATAGGTAAAAAACTGATTGAATGGGCAAAATCTATCAATGTAAAGCAGATTATCTCCATTGCCGGCATTGCCACAATGGAAGATGAAACAAAAGTCTTTGGTGCAGCAACCGATGAAAATATGCTTAATATGATCAAGGATAATGTGGAAATCTTCCAGATGGGTACAATATCCGGAATATCCGGCAGTGTAATGACTGAATGCATGATACAGAAAATGCCTGCAATAAGCCTGCTTGGAGGGACCCAGACTCAGAATCCGGACCCCAGAGCGGCGGCAGCAGTTGTTGAAGCCCTAAATAAACTCTATGACTTTTCGATAGATACAGAAAGTTTGTTTGAACAGGCAGAAAAAATAGAACTTGAAATGCAGAGACTTGCAGAGGAAGTCAAGTCAAGTGAAGAAGGACAGCAGCCAAGAAAAGAATTCCCCATGTATGGGTGATACTATGAACTATGTAGCATTAACTGGAATTTCAGAAAATGTCGTTCGCCAGCTGCGTGATAATGTTCTGCTGACTATTGAGATCCGTAATCCTAAAAATTTCTATTCTGCGCTTAAACTAAATGTTGGTGATTACGTACTGTTAACTTCAACCGGTGCAGAGGACGTTCGTAAAGGTACTGCTGGTATTGTATGCAAGGTGATGAAGCACCAGGTATCGACCCACAGGATGGTCCAGGCCAATGGGATGTTTTATGAAGAACGTGAGATGACAATGGCACGATTGCAGCTAAATCCTAAGGGTTCGGCCCGCATAACCAAGATAAATTCCAATGGTTTGGGTGAAGTGTCATGTGTAGAAGCAGAACTGATCACCTGCTACGATGCCCGCTAAAATACACTTTTCAGGACTGAAAGTTCTGGATTGAAATTTTTTATTTTTTTTGAGCATATTATTTTCCTCAATACTCATTCCAGATAATTTATTTTTGATACTGTTATCTACTTACTTCTGTTGTAGCCATTCCATGGATATAGATAAATTTATAAAGTTTGAATCAGTTCATCTTTTAAAATTTAATAACTAAAAACATTAAATAATTTATAAAGATGCATCATGTCTTACAATTAGAAGAGGTCCAATAATGAATATAATCTCAGGATCAAATTTCAAATTTATCAAATATCCAATCATGTTGATTTTTATAATTACTATATCAACAGGCAGTGTGGGAGGAGCTGTTTATGAATTACATTCTGCTGAAGAACTAATCATTAAAGATCAAACAGTAAAGGCGGAAGCTGAGGATATTGAATTGTTTAGATTTAATCTATCTGCAGATAATAATGAGATACTTCATTCCGTATCTTTTAAAATAACCGATGAAGGAACAGGGGTAAAAAATACTGACATCTCAGGCGCCTCTATTTATTACTCGATGGATGGAATTAGTTTAGATGAGAAAGTTGGACATGTAAGTTCAGATGAGATCAATATCGATTCAATTACCGAGGTTATTGTTAACGATGAATTAAATTCTGAGGGAAAATGGTACATTGCTACGATTGATACGAGTTCAAACTGGTCTGATGAAGAACCTGCAGATTCAATTAAAATTCAAATTTATTCAGGAACTAATACTTATAAATTAGGTTTAGGACAGGGAACAATAGGTGCTACTGGTCTTGTAGGTAAGAATCTACTTATTGCAGATACAACACCACCTTTTTTTCATGAAGTTAGTTCTGATAGCTATTACTATAGAGAAGGCAATTCAATTTATCTTTCTGCAAATCTATCCGAAAGTGGATTGCTTGTTACTGCTGATTTAAGCGAAATTGATAATGATATGTCATCTGATTTTGTTTTGACCGATAATGAAGATGGAACTTATTCAGCTATAACTCCACCATTAGGAAATAATACTGAAGAAGGTGAGATAAAAGTAGTTTTTGCGGCTTTAGATAAAGCTGGAAATAGTTGCTTAAATGATTCTTTAAAAATATTTGTGGATAATAAAAGACCAAGTATATTCAACATTTCATCTATGAATGAGTCTGGCTGGTACAGATCCGGTGATATCATTGATATTGCTGTGGAGTTCTGTGAGATTGTGGAGGTTGAGGGATCACCTGTTCTGGAGATAGATGGTGGTGGTCGGGAGGCTGTGTATAGAGAAGGGAGTGGGACCGAGTTTCTGGTGTTTGAGTATGTTGTGAAGGAAGATGATGAGTCTGGTGAGCTTAATTATGCAAGTGTTGATTCTCTGAGCCTGGGTGAGGGCAATATTACTGATCTGGCCGGTAATGAGGCATTTCTTGAACTGCCTGGTCCGGAAGATCCAGACTCTCTGGTTGGCGCAGGTATATTTATTGATAATGAGGTTCCACACGCAGATACAGGTGTGGATAAACTGGACGTACATGCAGGTGTTGCTTTTGAACTCGATGGCAAATCATCCTATGACGAAGTGTCTGGTATTGAGTCATATCAGTGGGATATGGGAGATGGTAATATTTCTGACGGTAACAGAGTATCCTATACATTTTACGAACCTGGTACATATAATGTGACACTTACTGTAAAAGACAGAGCCGGGAACATGGCATCCAGTTCAATGGATTTGATGGTGGAACTCATGTCCTATGATCTGGAACTGGATGAAGGCTGGAATCTTATATCATCACCTTTTTTTATCAATAACAGGCAAATATCTTCTGTCCTCGAAGATCTGGATGGTCTAAGATCGGTCTGGACATACAATACAGAATCCCGTGAGTGGGTATCCTATAAACCCGGACTGGAGTATACAGGTGCACTTGAATCAATAGATCCAGGCAGAGGATACTGGATTGAAATGGATGAACCTGAAACCTTTACATTCAGGGGTTCTCTCTGGACACAGGAACAGAGATCTCTGCAATATCCGGTCCACATGGGTTGGAATTTAATAGGTCTTCACTCGCATGATCAGGAAGAAGCTGAAGGGTATCTGTCAGCTATCTCTGGAAACTATTCTCCCACAATCCACAGCTACCAGGATGGCAACTGGTATATGATAGATGATGATAATACAAGTAAATCCATTCTCAAACCGGGCTCAGGTTACTGGATATATCTGCATGAAGATGACATGCTGACCAGATTTAAAGATTGATAAATGAATGATCTGACTCTTTGGATGGCATCCATGTATTCGAAGAAATTTCAAAAAAAATTTGTATATGTAACGCTTTTTTCAATTTTTCTTATCCTGATGTTATTTCCGGTAATGGTAGCCTCTGAATCAGATATTCCCTCTATTCCTGAAAGATTTTATGGACAGGTGTATATAGACGGTGACATTGCAGATGATGGAACTGTTGTATCTGCATGGATCAATGGTACTGAGGTTGAATCACAGCAGACGTATAATGGAAGCTATGGGCATTCTACTGAATTTCACGTACATGGAAATAATGGTGATGAAGTCGTGTTCAGAGTAGATGATTCCATGGCAACCACACATTATCTAATCCAGGGCAGTATATCAGAACTTGATCTGGATATTATCATTGATGATGGTACTGATAAATCCACAGATCTAACCACAGGCTTTTCAGGCGGGTCAAAAGTGTCTGAGAACATTGGAGGGTTGTATGATCTTGTATTCTCTGGAAAAGGGTCTCTGAAAGCTGAATATGATGATAATGTGCTTTTAAGAGAGATAAAATCAGGATATGTTGAAGACGAAATGAGGACCGAATATATATTTGATCGCCACAGCGCTGATTTGAATCCAGCACGCGAAGTTGAAATTACTTCCAGTGGATATGCAGGCTCAATGGTAATGGTGGTCGAGGTTCTCAAAGATGTATCCCGGCGAACATCTGTACCTCCCGGAAATATTTATCAGAATCTGCATATATGGGCATGGAATGGCTGTGTTGTTGATGGTCTTATACACAATCCCATAATTCATTTTTCGGTAAAGAAATCATGGTTGACTGAATATGATATCCAGCCAAATGAAATTTATCTTCTTGGATATGATCCAATATCTAAAAAATGGCAACAGGCCCACACCGTTTATGCAAGTGAATGTGAAAACTATTATCATTTCCATGCCGCTGTTTTCAGGTTATCTTATTTTGCCATTGTATCCATAAACGAAGATATATATACAAAAGGAGATGCTGAAATCAATACTGGAAAAACCACTCCAGACCATGAAACAATAGATCAGAGCTTTGAGGATGACAGCCAACTAGAGGACCTGAAGATACATGCATTGGTCAGGTCACTGGGATTTGGGACAATTATATTTCTGACCTTGCTGTCAATGCTTTCCATCATAGCTGTTTATGGATATGCATATGAAAAGATGGAATGAAACAACTTAAAAAAGATCAATCTACTTTTATATTTAATCAGATGTTTTGGGGATCAAGGACAGCCCTGCTTCTATTTTTGCTGCCACTGACTGGGAGATTCCGACAGGCATTTCATGATCGCTGTATCCAGTGTGCTTCCTTGAACCTTTACAACCCACTGAAATTGCCAGTCCCTTCTGTAAAGGCAGAATTGTACAGTCAGCACAGACAGAGGCAGCTCCGATAGTATTGATATTTACTCTCTCGCCTGTATAGTATGAATATGCCTGTACCACTTTCATTGCTTTTTCAGGGGTCAGATATAGGACCATTACATCAAAATATCCATTGTTAGCATGAAGTGGCTCTATTTTGATCGGATATGCGCAAGTATCTTTTCTGGGCAGGGATTCTGCAGCCATCTGTGCAATATCTCTGCTGGCGTATCTGCCGGATTTGAAATAATATTCGGATGGCACATGGTCATCTGCTCCAAGAATGTATGATCCAACCCTGCACCTCTGATCAGATATCTGAAATGATTCCCCATAACGTGCATTTAATACAAGTTCACAGAAAAGTTTATCTGATCGGGACCCTACGATCTTATTATCGTTGAAAATTATACATACAGGTTCGCCACTGCTCATCAGACCCGCAAGGCATGAAAATTCGCTACTGTTCATGTTTGATCTCCTGTTTAATTCTACCTGCCTCCAGATGGGCGTTTCTGGTGGTTTCCGGGAGCTTGTATCCGCGAAGGCAGTTTCTAACAACTGTAAGGGAGGTTTTTACAGATACTCTATGACCTGGAGCTATTACAATAGGGTTGCTTCTTTTTGATGATTTTAAGTACCATCCAACCTGTCTGCCATTATATTTCAGTGGTTTTGCATCACTTACATTTTGTGGCTCATCTGAAACCCCGCAAAGAATCTTCTTTGCAATTCCTATGGTAGGCATATCCATAGATACTCCTATATGTGTAGCAAGACCTGCCATACGTGGATGATTGATGCCACAGCCATCGATCATGAGTATATCCGGAATGTTTTTTAGTCTCAGAACTGCATTGATCATTGGAGCTGCTTCCCTGAATGAGAGGAATGTTGGTATGTAGGGAAAAGTTACAGGTTCAATAACTGCTGCTTTTTCAATAATTTCCATGGTGTCGTAGTCCATAACAACAGCAGAACATATGATCGAATCTTTGACAAATGCACAATCAGCCCCTCCTATGAGATGCAGTTTATCGAAACGATCTTCAATAGTAACATATTCTGATATTTCATGCTGTATCTTGATCAGTGAATCTCTTTCATATGATTCAGGATATATTAACTGGGTTTTGTTAAGCCTGTTCAATCGTTGCCCTCACTGTAATGAATACAGGTCCTCTGATATCTATTCTCTTTTTAATCCCTGTAATATACCGATGTGCCAGAGAGTCTATCCTGATATTGATCTCTGAGGGTACTTTGACAATACGAACTCTTGTTTCCATTTCAGGATCGCCGTTCTCCACAGCTTTTTCGATATCTCTTGCAGCTTTTGCTGCAAAAGCGTCAATGAACCTGATTCCGGTACATGAAGCATTATTTTCAAATGCTCGGGCCCATTTTTTGGAACGTGGCAGACCCAGTATATCATTTTCAAAGACAACAATTTCATTAAATACAGCAGGTCCGCAAAGTTTGGTATTCTCCTCCGGCTCTGTAACATACACTGATACTCTTTTATTGTCAATTGATCCTTCCCATGCCAGAAATTCACATGGGCTTTGAGTGTCTCCATGTTCCTGACAGGTATGTACCAGCGATTGTAATATCTGTTCGCCATGAGGAGTAAGTGGTACTCTGTCTACATATATCAGCTTTGCAATCTCGCTATCTTTCATTTTCCAGCTGGAATATTGTGGCATGTGGGGATATGAAAGTGATCTTACATCATTTCCATTGTGAAGGATCATTGCTATTCTTTCTACGCCCAGCCCCAGATTCATTACTGGATAGGGGATATCATACATACAAAGTGCAGTAGGCGAATATATGCCAAAAGTTGCAATTTCAATCCATCCGTCACTATACTTGGTATTGGAGTTTTCAAGTTCCGGATGATATGCAAATACTTCAATCTGCGTATCAGGGATATAATACTTGCTTCGCTTCTCATCCGGCACAAACTTGAACTTTTCGAAACCAAACTGGGATAGCAGACCCTCAGCTACAGCTTTTCCAACATCGGAATTGATATTTTCATCCATGATCACACAGGATGCAGAATGATAGGTTATGAGCCTTGAAGGATCCTCCTGCTGTTCCCTTCTGAAGCATCGATCAATGGAAAACAGTTTCATAGGTGGCTTTTTTCTCCCTGCAATTGACGCAAGTGAAATGAACCAGCCTGATGTCATGTGGCTTCTGAGGGTGCGATTTGTAGGCTCAGGGATAAGTTCTTTAAATTCCGGGAATACCCGATCGATCATCTCAGCAACCTTTGAGTCAGATACATTAAGACCCTTAGAGACCTCATGTATCAGGTCATCACCTTCAATTTCACCTCTTTTATATCTGTGAAGTATAGATCTGATAAGTTCTATATCTTGATCCCCTACAGATCCCAGTATCTGCTGGATATTTTTCACTTTTTCATCAGAAATGCCTACGTTTGGTCTTGGAAGACCTGCAAGATAGAAACATCTGTCAAGTACTGCCAGTGCCTCATGACCAAACTGTTTGTGAACATCCTTTTCATCAACGATCAGAGGATTCATTATTTCATCAAAGCCCATTCTCATGTAAGCTTCCCTCAGTCTGTGAATAGTATCATATACAGGGTGAGGTTTGCCGTATTCCATTGTGATACGGGGGTACTGTTCATTTAGACCCGGTCTTTTAATAAATTCAGTACTTTTTCTCCAGGCAGAATCAAAATCCTGTCGACTGTGCTCCCTGGTTTTCCTAGGATCAAATTTCATGATGTTGCCTCTGTAATGCAGATTCAAATTTTGTCATGGATTCTTCTAACTTTTGCTGTCCCAACGCATTTGTAATATCCCCTGATGTACGCTCGATCAATGGGCGGATCCTGTCGGTCTTATGTCTGAGTCCTTTTACGATCACATCAGGATAATCAAACATGATCAAAACTGAATATATATCTTCCATTAAATTGAGATATATCTCGCTTTCCTGTGCAGTGCCTCTACGTATCATGGATAATATATGTCTTCTAAGTTCACCAGGAATGTCTGCCAGCCCATTAAGGTATGCTGCATAACTGACATTGAGATCTTCGGGAGAAGGTACTGTTTCCAGGTCTGCTTTTTTATATATCAGTCTATAGAGAATACTGCATTCCACAAATTCCTGCTGGGCATGTTCTACAAATCCTCCATAATAAACATCAGGATAGGATGTAAGTTTCTGATCAATTGAAGTCAGTAACTGAAGTGATTGATCAATATGGGAGAGGGCTGTGGTCGGTTCTTTTCTATGAATTGCAAATATTGCTTTTCTGCAGTTTCGAACAACCTCTCGAGATATTGATATTGTACTATCCCGAGCATTCTCTTTTGCGTCCAGGTCTTTGAGAATCTTGCTTGTTATTTCATTGTTCATTATATACGAAGAATATTTATAGGGTATATATAATACTGGTTACTTCTATCATATAAAATATCTTAGCTCTAATATAGAATCAGATAGAAAACGATTATACAACTTTATATGGGATACAGCTGTTTTTTTAGATCATCAGAAATATCTTTATGTAAATCAAAAAAATGGACAGGACAGTTCTGATCATCCATGTGCACGTATAATTGTATCCCAGATAATGAACGTTCAGTCCTCATCAACTGGTATTGTTTCAAGCTGGCTTGCAACATTCCATATGAGAGTTCTGGTATGTAATGGAATGTTTGGATCATTGCTAAGATCTTCAAGTATTGATATACTGGATGCAGCCCTCATGAACAGAGGATCATTTTCATTATTCAGTATTTTCAGAACTTCGTTTGCGGATCGTCTTATGTTACGTGGAACTGAGTTATCGTTTGCTATGTGTTCTAGTACCTGTGTGGATTGTTTTATAACTTCTTCAACATCATCTGTCATATAGATCACCTTAAAATAACTGTAGAGTAGAAAATAAGATTACTTAAAACATGTTTAAATAAGTATATGATATAAAAATACTTTTGTTTAGATCTCGATTATGGTATGTTTTATGTATGCTTATTAAGGAGGAAATGAATTTGGTAAATCCTGAAGAAGAACAAGAAAATATCAAGAAAATATCCAGACTGCTGGAAATGGGCGCAACAATGCTTGCACAACATTGTGAAGGTTGTGGTGCACCAATGTTTAGATACAGTGGTCAGGTTGTATGTCCTGTCTGCGATGTGGAGATGAAAAGTGATTCTCCCAGAAGGGACCATGTATCTGAAACTTCACCGCAGTCCTCTATACCTGATAATAAAGAGGATAGGGCTGTAAGAAGTCAAGAAACCACATCTGTTCCACAACATCCACCTTCCAGATCAGGTGCTATATCACATAATAGATCCGGCACCGGGGATGAAATAGATCAGGCTGCAGATCTGATTGCAGAAAAGATCCTGGATATCAGTTCTAGCCTTCAGAATGAAAATGATCCAAGAAGACTGCATGAGAGCTTTGAATTGATTGAAAAGGGACTGATTCTGTTTGAAAAAATGAAGAGGTTCAGATGAAGGTGTGGCTGGTAATCTATCTACCCTTTAACACAAATTTCTCATTTTCATTTTAAGGTATGTTTCAGGCCTTGTAATCACTTTCCAGAATTTCTCTGATCCTTTGAGCTGTTTTTGGGCCTATCAACTGGACTTTCATCAGTTCCTCTTTACTGGCCTGGATCACATTTTCCACAGTAGTGAAATGTAATAGGAGATTTCTGGCTGCCTTTGGACCTATATCGGGAATTGCTGAGATGATATATTCCTGTTGCTGTGAAAGGGAACGGGACGATTTTTTCCCATGCATGTTCACGTCCCGTTTCATGTCGGTCTGCTCGCGCTTTGCAAGCAGGTGGATCAGAGATGCACTGTCCTCTGGGTCACGTGTATAAAATACCGAAACCCCAAAATCCATAGATATGGAAGCAATTGTTCCATGTATTGCATTGGGATTGATCTTATGGGATGTAAATAATCCTTCACCTTCGATTATGAGTACTGGTCTTGAATATACTCTGGCAAGGTTTGAAATCTGCTCAAAAAGAGTGCGGTCGATCAGTGAACTGACAAAATCAGTTGCATCCTTTCGCTCAATTGCGCACCTGTCACTTACAAGATAGTCTCCAACTTCAAGTGTTTTTATCTCAAGGGCCGTATTCAACCGGTCAAGTGATCGCAAAACAGTGCTTCTTCCCTCTCTCTGATCCGCTATTACTCGAATTTGATCGCACTCTTTGTCAAATTCACAAAGATTACACTGCCCGGTCTTATCTGCAGTATTGCTTTCAATTGTTTTATTATTATTATTCCCGTTATCGTAAGCAGATAATGAGGGATTTGTTTCAACTGCGGACTGCTGTGTATTGCCATTCATAAGTCCTGTCAGATGCTTCATATTGCTTTGCATCTTTTTTTCTTTATTGACACTGCTCCAGTAATATGCCTCATCTCTTGTACCCCGCGTGACCAGTACCACAACTCTTCCCCTGTGCTTTCTTCCAGTTCGCCCTTTTCTCTGGATGCTTCTGATCTCTGATGGCACTGGCTCATAGAACAGCACAAGATCGGTTGCAGGTATATCCAGTCCTTCTTCTGCAACAGAGGTAGCAACAAGTACATTAAAATCTCCGGATTTGAACTTTTCAATAATTTCAACCTGCTGTTTCTGGGTAAGACCTTTATCCTTGTACTTTGAACTCTGGCCTACAAATCGTACAGGTGAGATCCCTTCAACCTCTGACAGCATGCAAGTGACCATATCGGCAGTATCACGGTAATTGGTGAACACTATGACCCTGGATTCGGGATTTTTTTGTAACTGATCCTGAACAATATTCTTCACATAGTTTAGTTTTGGATGTTCAAGATCCAGTCCTTTCAACCTGTGTACAACCTGTCTCATGTAGAGATCTTCCCCCAGTCGTCTGGAAGCTTTGCTCCCGCCCTTTGAACCCGCCTCATTCTCCAACCTCTGGATATATCTGGTCAGGGATTCAATTCCCTGGGTCTCTGCAACTTCAATGGCATGATTGACCTTCATGATCTCTGCTATGAGCGATAGGCCGGTGTATACCTGCGGATCAGGATATCCGCGAAGCTGGGATTGAAGTCGTTTCTGCATTCCAAGAATCTCTGTTTTTGATGTCTTCCTGGGATTGGAAACCGGATAGCCGGCTTCTGCAAGTTTTTTGAATCTGTCATCCATTATTCTTTCCAGAAGTTCCTTTATTTTTTTCAGTTCATCAGGCAGATTCACATGTACCCATTCAATGTCCTTTTTGTGGATATATGGTACAACATCACTGTCCTGTTCAGTCTTAACAATGACAGATTCTATTCTCAGGGACTCACACACCTGGTTCACCTTTTCACTTGAACTGCCAGGACTTGCAGTAATAGCAAGAATATGGGGATTTTCACAGCTTTGAAAATATTTTTCAGAAATAAAACTGTAAGCATAATTACCCACTGCCCTGTGGGCTTCATCAAAAGTGATGTGGGATACATCTCCCAGATCTATTCTGCGGGCAATGAGATCGTTTTCTATTACCTGGGGTGTGGAAATAATTATCTGTCCCTGATTCCACAGTTCAGCACGTTTAGCAGGGGACAGGCTGCCGGTGAAGGTCAGTATGCTGCTTTCCTCTATCTCAAGTACATTTCTCAAAAAAAGGGAATGTTGCTCTACCAGTGGCTTGGTGGGAGACAATAAAAGGATTCTTCCTCCATATTTTTCAAGCCGGGCAACCATTACCATCAGTGCAACAATTGTTTTTCCAAGGCCTGTAGGAAGAACTACCAGACTGGGCTTTTTCAGAGCTTCTCCTGCCAGATTGAGCTGATAGAGCCTTTTTTCTACAGTATTCTTTTTTATCAGAGGATGCTCGATATAATCATTCATGCATTTGCACATTAATCCATTTGATACTCTGGTATTTTCAGTTTTTGACTTTCAGTCTTATAGGAATTGCTTCGGTATATATTTAGACATGATGCAAGCAGGGTGAAAGTATGTGGTTCTATCGAATGAATCACATTCATGCCACATCCATTATGCAATATTTATTTAATCTGCATTTAGTATACCAGTATTATCCTTATACGGTCTCACCAGCTTCTGCAAATGCCCGCTGTCCATGGATCAGACCATACAGCAGCTCTTCAAGCCCATCCATTGTAGATCTAATCTGTTTCATACTGTCACGATCACGAATTGTAACTGTTGAATCTTCAAGTGTCTGATAATCAATGGTTATTGAATAAGGAGTTCCGATCTCATCGTTCCTTCTGTAACGCCGTCCTATGGTTCCTGAATCATCATAGACAACCATCAGTCCTTTTCTTTTAAGGGAATTAACTATCTTTTTTGCAGGTGTAATCAACTCATTTCTTGTAAGAAGCGGCAGAACAGCGATCTGTATGGGTGCGATCTCAGGCTTAAATCTGAGTACAGTTCTACTCTCTTCTGACTCATCTCTTTCTTTTACAGGAACGGTTTCTTCCTCAAAGGCATGCTCCATTGTACAGTACAGTATTCTGTCAATACCGTACGATGGCTCGATTACATGAGGTACAACAGTCTCTCCACTTATCTTAACTGTTTCTTCGGTAAAGTTAACCATATCTCTGGGAACTGATACTTCGTCTCCATCAACAACTACTTTGATGTCATCACCAGTATCTATATCTTCCCTGTCAAGATCTTTTAGTGCTTCAGCTACCTGCTTTGCTTTACCCTTGAAAACAGGTCCTATTTTTCCCATATCAGGTTTTACCGCAAAACGTGTGGAAATCACCGGCTCATCATATTCGATGTATACTGAAAGATCCTGCTTGCTGATCTTAGAATGAGCCTTCAGGTCATAGTCGGTCCTGTCGGCGATCCCTACGGTTTCAATCCAGCCAAAACGGTCGGTCCTGATCTCTGCATCCCAGCAGTCAATTGCATAATGGGCCATTTCATCCTTTTTGTGCTGTCTGAACCTGAGATCATCTGGACGAATCCCAATTCCTGTAAGGAAACTATGTGTGAGTGCAATGTGGTACCCCAAAAATTCATGAGCAATAATTCCATCTTCCACTGCCTGGCCAACTGTGATCTTTTCAGCAGTTCCCATTTCCTTGCAATCAGATGGACATATACTGATCAAAGTATCCGCAACTTTCTGGAATTCAGGATGTTTTTTATGTTTTGGGTTGATGAATATTTCAGCTTCTGCCTGTGTGAATTCACGAAGCCGGATGACACCCTGCCTGGGGGATATCTCGTTTCTGAAAGATTTACCTATCTGCGTAGCTCCGAAAGGAAGCTTTTCTCTGTAGTACCTGGCAAGTCTCTGAAAATCGATAAATATTCCCTGTGCAGTTTCCGGACGCATATATCCTTCTCTTCCATTCCCTGGTCCAATTCCCGTTTTAAACATGAGGTTGAATTCGTATGCACATCCAAGATTTCCGCCACATTCAGGACATGTAACATCCTTATCATGGATTACATTGTCAAGCTCTGTATTGGTCAGAGCATCTGCAAGCTCTACATGATTCTCTACCAGATGATCTGCACGAAATGCTTCTCCACATTCCAAACATTCACAAAGGGGGTCGGAAAAACCACTTATATGTCCCGAAGCCATGAACACATCTTCAATACCGATAGTGGGAGTCTCTATTTCCATGAATCCTTCATTGATAACGTAAAATTCACGCCACATATTCTCAATACGTCTCTTCAGAGTGCATCCAAGAGGTCCATAATCATAGAATCCTGCAACTCCCCCATACAGTTCAAAGGAATTCCACAAAAATCCTCGCCTTTTTGCCAGCTCAATTACCTGTTCATACCTGTCCATTGATACATCCTCGCAATAGATTGCAAATATCTGTCCTGGATCAACAATATTAAATCCTGTATAATATGAATTATACTGTAATAACTGATGTAGTAATGATATATTGATAAAGTATTCATAACATCGACATTTTCATCACATTTAACAGTATCGAGAATATAATTGAAAAATAAATAAGCAGGTGTGATTGTAGATCACAGCATTTGCCTGGATCTGGATCACGGATACTGTACTACTAAATTACTGGGGTTTACAGATGTCAAGGGATTTATCACAAAAAGATATGCAGATTATGTACCGTCTTGCACCGGAGATCAGAGAAAAGGAATCAGTACCTTATCGTTCAATCCTTCCTCCGGTCTCAAAATTTTATGCGGCTTCAGTTGAGGATTTCAGGAAAAGGCTTGGTAATCTTTCTGATGAGGAATTGAAATATATAACCGAGCTTATTTTTGAGGGGCAGGAATGTCTCAGATGTCTGGAGGAGCCCTATGTCCTTGCTTTTATAGATGTGACCGGACAGAGATTGCCCCTGGAAATATCTGAAAATTTGAAGGGAATATACGGGTTGCTCAAATAATTTTTTTTATTTATCCAGTATCTCCTCAACGCTGGCTCCTTCATGTACTATTTTAGAAATATCTGACATTAACTGTGCTGGATTAACTGACTGGAACACATTTCTTCCGATAGCAACACCTTTTCCACCTGCCTGCAGTGAATCATGTATCATCTGCAGCAATTGCTGTTCGGTGTCCATCTGCGGTCCACCTGCCACAACTACCGGTACAGGACAGCCGTTTACGACCTCCTTGAATGAATCTATGTTGCCTGTATAGTTGGTTTTGATAATGTCTGCACCAAGTTCAGCTCCCACCCGTGCTGCATGCTTTACATACTCAACATCGTGTTCTGCTATGATCTTTGGTCCACGGGGATACATCATTGCCAGCAGGGGCATTCCCCATTCATCACACATCTTTGCAACATGTCCAAGATCATGAAGCATCTTTGCTTCGTCATCTGCACCTATGTTTATGTGTACTGATACCGCATCTGCACCGACCTTTATTGCTTCTTCAACTGTGGTAACAAGCACTTTGTGATTGGGATCGGGCCCAAGAGACGTGGATGCTGATAAATGTATAATTAGGCCGATATCCCTGCCATATCCACGGTGCCCGTGTTTTGGAAGACCCATATGTCCAAGTACAGCATTTGCTCCTCCTTCCGCAACAGTATTTACGGTTTCCGGGAGGTTGATCAGACCATTTATGGGTCCTGCACCCACACCATGGTCCATTGGAACAATTATTGTATTTCCCGTATTTCGATTGAAAATACGTTCAATTCTCACAGATTTGCCAATAGTGCTCATGAATTGCAGTTATTGCCTGATGATACATATTCTTTACGATGAACATATGCAGGTATTGGAGCGGTACCTGTTATTTTCCCAGTAATTGTATTTGAATTATTTTAGATGTTCTCGTTCTGGTATATTCCTGAATATCCATTCTCAACACTGGCATCAAGCCGATAGAACAGAAGCTGCATGATACGGGCATTTTCTCTGAGATGGAATCCTTCGGTATTGTAAACAACAAGCATACACTCACTTCTTCCTCTGTACCCTGCATCCCATACTGCGGTTTCAAGAGTTGCTCCGCATCTGATAAGGCTTGAACGAGGTTTTGCAATAGCTGCAAGATTATCCGGTATATTGACGATTTCATTTAGGACTATCTTGTAATTTCCGGGTCTGAGGAATATCCAGCCGTCATCAAACTCGAGTTTTGTGGATGCAGGTATTTCTCTGCAGGAATTATCGTAATCTACCTTACCGGGTCCTTCCAACCTTTCCACACTTTTGAGTGTCATTTCCACTCCATTGGGCTGGATCTGAAGACTCTCATCAATCAAACCTTCCAGAAGCGGCGGATCTTTACGAATCAGTTCTCTGAGTGTTTTTTCTGATAATAGTGACATATCTTGCTGTATGTAACAGCAGTATTAAATACTATTGAATTATCAAATAAATAAAAATGATAAGATAGTGCAAGATGAGTGAAGTACTTAAATTTATTCTTTAAGCCTGAGTGGTTCTCCACAGCACATAAACCCATCATCTGCACAGCAGCCGGTATCTATTCTGCATTCCTCACTACATTCTTTAATAACCTGTAGCTCAATACCGCATTCTTCACATGTGTATACCTGTCCTTTTTTCATATCAAAGCATGAAACTCCCTGAGTCATTTACGATACCTCCTTTTATTGTCCGGTAATAGAGATTAGGCTATTCACGATCAAGTTCTCAACCCGGATTCCCCAATCTGGTTACTGGTACTATTGGACTGGTTTGTATAAATTGTTTTTGTTCAAAAGAACCTGATAAACAGGTTTTAATAGTTGTGATCCTGTTTATGCTCATATTTTGTCAACATGCTTAAGGAGGTGAATGAGTGCACGTGGTGCACCTATGCTCATGTTCCACATATCCGGTATAAAAAAGGTTATTCATTACGATACAATTCAGCGAATTTTGAAGTATTACAAATGTCCTGATAATTGCAATGCACACTGCTGCAGGAACGGCAGTATTCATTTATTTGAAGAAGAGAAGAACAATCTGGTGCGTGCATATCCTGAAAGGGAAACAATGATCAGGCCTGAAAAAAATGTAGTTCAATTATATCTGATCAACTCACCTTGTATGTTCCTGAACTGTATAGGTCGCTGTGAAATATATAATGAAAGACCAGTTGTCTGTGGACTCTATCCTTTTAAAGTCGACCGGTCAACTGTGAGCATAGGACTTCAGCCCTGCCCTGTTGGCTTTGATATCATCAGAGACTTCACTTGCTGGATTGTGGAACATATATCATGCTCTGATCACGTATCAGGAGATGATAAGCAACAGCTTATCAAAGAGTGGGAGACAGAGCTTGAATTCTATGCAGGAGAACTGGCTCTCTTTTTCAAAAAGAGTATAATAAAAGAACTGATTATCCCATTCACGGACCTGGAGATGTTTGCAATTTATGTGGACGATAAATTTATCTCTGCAGAATCTGTGAAAAGTGCAAAGATCGCAGATAATATTCCTGTAATTTCTCCAGATGAATTGGATCCTGACACTTCATTAATGCCATGTAGCTGAATATTTATTTATAATTTGTATCCGCTGATCAGGGAACCAATACCATTGCACAGATATCCAATTCCATAAGCCTAAAATAGATTGCTGACCTATTTATTATTATGAATTCCATTGATGATCTTGTACAATCACTTAATTCCAAACAGCAGGCTTATGTAAATCTGAATCTTGAGGATCCGGAAAATGGTGAATACCTTCTTGGAGTATTCCATCTGATACCCGGTGGTAAAATGAATATACTCCAGGCAGCTTCAGAGGTTGCAGCAGAATCGTCCACAGGGACAAATTTTAAGGTAAATACTGAAACCGCCTTTTCCAGGACCATGAATGCTCTGGTCTATAAACTTGACCTGGATAAAAATCTGGTCTGGATAGCTTACCCATGGAGACTTTTTGACAGAGGAGGGAATGTACAGAATATTCTCACATACATAGTTGGAAATATTCTGGGAATGAAGGAGATCAGTGCACTAAAACTACTTGACGTCTGGTTCCCGCCTGCTATGCTTGAGCAGTACGATGGTCCAAGCTATACTCTCGATTATATGAGACAATATCTAGGAGTTTATGACAGACCTATACTTGGTACCATTGTCAAGCCAAAGATGGGGCTGACATCTGCAGAATATGCAGAGGTATGCTATGATTTCTGGACAGGCGGCGGAGATTTTGTCAAGAATGATGAACCCCAGGCAAACCAGGATTTCTGCCCCTACGAAAAGATGGTCATGCATGTAAAAGAGGCCATGGATAAGGCAGTCAGGGAAACAGGACAAAAAAAGGTACATTCTTTCAATGTTTCAGCTGCTGATTTTGATATAATGATCCAGAGATGTGAGATGATCAGGAATGCAGGATTTGAACCTGGTAGTTATGCATTTCTTATTGACGGGATAACAGCAGGCTGGATGGCGGTGCAAACCCTGAGAAGGCGCTATCCTGACGTATTTATTCATTATCACAGGGCAGGACACGGAGGATTCACACGACCCGAGAACCCTATTGGATTTTCAGTACTGGTACTATCCAAATTTGCACGTCTTGCAGGTGCATCAGGAATTCATACAGGAACCGCAGGTGTTGGAAAGATGAAAGGGACCCCTGAAGAAGATGTTGTTGCAGCACACGGAATTCTTTACTTTAAATCCAAAGGTCATTTCTTTGAACAGATTTGGACCAAGATTATGGAATCTGATAAAGATGCTGTAAATATTGTCAACGAGGACATGTCCCGTCATATTATACTGGAAGATGACAGCTGGAGAGGGGTAAAGAAATGCTGTCCTATAGTCTCTGGTGGTCTCAATCCTGTCAGACTCAAACCCTTTATAGATGTGATGGGAAATGTGGATTTCATAACTACAATGGGCTCAGGTGTACATTCACATCCTGAAGGAACAAAGGCTGGAGCAAAAGCACTGGTACAGGCCTGTGATGCGTATCTCAAAGGTATCGACATTGAAGAGTATGCTAAGGATCATAATGAACTGGCCCAATCCCTTGAATATTTCTCAAAGGCAAAAGAAGGGGTTTGATTTTCAGTAAATATATTTGGGAAGATAAGTCCACAAACACATAAATGATTCCAGGATAGTTTTAGTGTTAACTGAACTCCAGATCAAACATCTCCTTTAGTGCTCTAAAATCCCTGTCATTTAGCAGGGCTTCGAGTACTTCTTTTGGAGCAATTATCCTGATATCATATGGAATATACTGATCCCTGGAAGATGTTTTCTTTTTCATATCTATTATATCCAGTCTGTATAGCTGTGCAAGTGTTTCAGAGACGAATCTCAGTGACCTGCAGCTTTCATTCATCTGCATGCATAACCTGTAGTAAATATTGTTGATCTGTGATGTCCGTACTTCATCATACATCTGTTCACTGTAAAATATTGAAAGTAATATCAACTTCTTGTGGAGTGAAAGATTTTCAGCAGACTTGATCGCTACATTCTGTTCAAGTAATTTCTCAGCCCTACAGACATGCTCAGGCCTGATCATTTCATCATTTTTATTCTCCGCTATCCTGGCTGAGGTAAGGAGCAGATCAATGATCTCTCCTGCATCATCATGTTTGAGGCATAATTGAATTATTTCATTATCGTACGACCCTGGCTGGAATAATTTTTCAGCTTTTGCAGTTGCAATATCAGTCAGCTGCTTTTTATCATAGGGTAACAATATGATTGGTTTTATATTATTAATATTCTCAAAGTATATGTTATTGATAATTCCAATTACTGTAATGTTTGAGAATGGTTCCATCAATTTCATAAAATAGTAGATAAGATCTGATTCTTCCAGTTCATCCAGGATTAAAATGACATGTCCATGAAATTGGCTGAAAAGCTTTATCAGTCTTTTCTCATGGCTATCAATGAACTCATCGATTTTCTCGCCAGAGATCCCCTGCTCTTTTTCGAATGTATCGATCAGTTCTTTCAGGATCTCAAGTTTGGTCCGACTGCGTTCACAGTTAATATAATATGAACTTACATTTATCTGGCAGTCTCTGGATTCCATGATCAATTGCTCTACAGCTAGCCTGGCCAGTGTTGTTTTGCCTGTACCTGCAGGTCCATAGATAACTATATCTTCTTCTATGGTTCCCCTGTCAATAAGACCTGACAACCTGCTGTATACCTGTGTAATCTGCTGGTCAAGGTACATCATCTCATTAAGTGATGCCGACACAGAGGCAGTATTAGAATAATCTGGATCTTTGAATATTTTTCCTCTGCTCTTTTTGGCCACACAATCAACTCTTTATTCTCTTATGAATAAGTGCCATAAAATTATCTAATTTTTTATAATTTCTGCAGGTTTTTGATTTTATGCATTTCAATACAATAATGTTTTCCAGAGCAATTTCCCCGTGGCCTGGATGGATCACACTTTTTGTACAGATTATTATTAATGATCTATGATTAATAAGTCTGACGAAAAATACTACTTTGAGGCATTTATCTATTTACTTTTTTAGAGTTTAACATACTGTTGTGATAACGGATATCATCAAGATAGTGGGCCCGCTGGAATTCGAATCCAGGACCTCCGCCGTGTGAAGGCGACGTCATAACCAGCTAGACCACGGGCCCGTTTATCTGTAATAATCTGTAAATGATATTTGTATTATTTTAGATTATCTCTTTTTACACATGGTCTGACAGAAATTAGTCGGACAGATTATTTCACACAGACCACCCCTCACACTTTAGCTTTTTTTACCTGAAGTTAGGACTATGAGAATACTATAAAGCTTATCTTTATAGGTCAATATCAAATATTTCTAATATCTGATGCAATGTTTATAGATATGTTATGTATGATGTTATTGTTGTAGGTGCAGGTCCTGCAGGATCAACTGCTGCCAGATATACTGCTATGTCAGGTCTGCGTACAATGCTGATCGAAAAAGAAAGATTTCCGAGAATCAAACCCTGTGCAGGTGGAGTGAGCCGGTATGCACTTGAAAATCTTGGTATTGAACTTCCTCCATCCCTGATCGAGAAAAGGATCAAAGGTGCAAGGGTATGGTACAAAAATTCATATATGGAATCAATGAATGACGAGGAGGTTGCAGTAACTGTTCAGAGGGACAGGTTTGATAAATTCCTTGCTGACCAGGCCAGCAGGGCAGGTGCAAATTTCTTGGATAATACTCCTGTAAAAGGTATTGATATTGATAGTGACTGTGCAACAGTGCACACTGAGCAGGGATCATACTGTGCGAAAATGATCATAGGTGCCGATGGTATGAATGGCGTATGTGCGCGAAATGTGCGTTCCCCTTACGGTAAGGAAGAAGTTGCATTTTCAATGGAAGCCGAAATTCCTGTAAATGATGACTTTCTGGACGATAATCTGTCCAGTATGGTACAGTTTCATTTTGGAGATGTTCCAAGGGGCTATGGCTGGGTGTTTCCAAAGAAAGACCGGATATGTGTCGGTATTGGTGAAATTGGCCCTGACTGGAACAGGCCTGTGGATTCTTACAGACGATTTCTCAATAAACTGGGCATGGACTATGTTAAACCCCGGGGGTACATGCTTCCGGTTGGTGGACATACCCGAAATACATACAATGACCGTATTCTACTGACTGGGGACTCAGCAGGACTTGTGGATGCCTTCCTTGGGGAGGGGATTGCCTATGCGATCATGTCAGGAAAACTGGCTGCAGAAACCGCAGCTTGTGCCCATAAATCTAATAACTACTCGTCTTACAGTCTATCAACTTATCACCGCAGATGCCAGAGGGAGTTTGGTTCTGATCTTAAATATTCACTCTTATTGTCCAGGATATTCTACAAAAATCCGGATATTTTTGCCTCAATGCTTATTCGGCACCCTTCTTTGCTGGACAGGTTTGTTCTGCTTGCAACTCCAGATTTCAATTATGGATCCTATTTGAAATGGCTTATTCCACGTCTTCCATTCTACGTAGCAAAAGAATTAATATCCTCAAAGGTTTAAAACATAAAAGTTATGGACGTTGAGCAGATTATCTCGGACCTGAGAACACTTTATCCACAAAATTTCTTTTACCTGAGACATGATCCCTTTTATGTACTGATTTCCACTGTTCTCTCTCATCGAACACGTGACGAGATTACATACAGAGCATCCAGCAGACTGATGGATAAGTTCAGATCTGCACAGGAAATGGCAGAGGCAGAAGTTTCTGAAATTGAAGAGCTCATAAAGGATGTGGGCTTTTACCGGGTCAAGTCCAGGCGTGTAAAGGAAATTGCAGAGATACTTATGTATAGATATGGTGGTGAGGTTCCGGATAACTGTGAGTTACTGCTTGAGCTGCCCGGGGTTGGAAGGAAAACCGCAAACTGTGTTCTTCTATATGCATTCTCAAAGGAGACCATAGCTGTGGATACTCATGTACACAGGATATCAAACCGGCTTGGTCTTGTAAAATCATCCACACCTGATGAAACTGAGGAGAAGCTGAAGAAAATTTTACCCCGGAGTTCGTGGAAGGATATCAATGAACTGTTTGTACAGTTTGGACAGAATATATGCAGACCTGTATCTCCAAAATGTGATATATGTGTACTGTGTAATATCTGTCCCGGATTGTTCTGAAAAGTTATGTTCAATATAAAATCTAATATATGATGATTATATTCTTAGGAACCAATCCATTAAATCTGGCTATTAAGTAATCAGGATAATATCGAAAATAGTTATAAAAGCAGGATGAATAAATATGTTATTGATAGGTGAAGCTTTAATTGGCGAGGGATCAGAACTCGCACACATTGACCTTATGGCAGGCGATAAAGCCGGCCCTGTGGGTCAGGCATTTGCAAACGGGATGACGCAACTATCGGCAGGACACACTCCTCTGCTATCGGTTATCCGTCCAAATCTCCTTACAAAACCGACAACACTTATTGTTCCAAAGGTTACTGTGAAGAACATGGAACAGGCCTCGCAGATATTTGGTCCTGCCCAGGCAGCGGTCGCCAAGGCGGTTGCAGACAGTGTTGAAGAAGGTGTCATTCCAAAGGACCAGGCTGAAGATATTGTAATTGTTGCAAGTGTTTTCATTCACCCAGACGCATCAGATTATAATCGCATTTACAGATATAACTACGGTGCAACAAAACTTGCATTGAAAAGGGCTTTTGATGCTTTCCCAGATGTTGATACTGTTCTGCATGAGAAGGACAGGGCAGCACATGCTGTCATGGGATTCAAGGTTTCCAGGCTGTGGGATCCTCCATACCTTCAGGTTGCACTGGATAACCCCAACATAGATGCAATTCTTGGTGTAATCAGGCAGCTTCCAAAGAGCGATCACCTTATACTGGAAGCAGGTACTCCTTTGATCAAGCGATATGGTGTTGATGTTATATCCAGAATAAGGGAAGTGAAACCAGATTCATTTATTGTTGCTGATCTTAAAACACTGGATACAGGTAATCTGGAAGCCCGCATGGTTGCAGACTCAACAGCTGACGCTATTGTAGTCTCTGCACTGGCTCCGGTTCCAACACTGAACAAGGCTATCAATGAAGCTCATAAGACCGGGATCTATGCAGTAATGGATACCCTCAATCACCCGGACCCTCTCTCTGTCCTGAAACAGCTTGATGAACTACCTGATGTTGTCGAACTGCACAGAGCAATTGATGTGGAGGATACAGAACATGCCTGGGGCAGTATTGAAGAGATCAAGAAATTGTCTCCTAGGATACTGGTTGCAGTTGCAGGCGGTATAAGAGCGCACACCATTCCTGCAGCACTGAAGGCAGGTGCTGATATTCTGGTTGTTGGAAGGGCAATTACCAATGCCAAGGATGTCCGGCAGGCTGCTGAAAATTTCATTGAAGGTCTGAATAAACCTGAAATAGATCAGTTCAGGGTAATGACAGACTTTTAAGGTATGGGCTACATATAGTCCCATACTTTATTTCAAGGAGGGTCTACAAATGGGTTCACCACTGATTGTTGTAAATTTTAAAACTTATTTAGAAGGAACAGGAGAAAGGTCCGTGGATATTGCACGTGCCTGCAGAGACGTTGCAGAGGATTCTGGTGTGGATATAGCGGTTGCGCCCCAGATGTGTGATATATACCGGGTAGCATCCATGGTTGATATTCCGGTCTATTCCCAGCATGTAGATGGTATTGGGGCAGGAAGTTTTACAGGTCATGCTTTTGCTCCTGCTATCAAGGAAGCAGGTGCATCAGGAACACTGATTAATCATTCAGAAAATCGTCTCACTCTTGCAGACATTGAAGCTGCTATCCAGGCATCAAAGGCAGTAGGACTTAAGACGATTGTATGTACCAACAACATACCTACAAGTGCAGCCGCAGCAGCCCTGTCTCCAGATTATGTGGCAGTGGAGCCTCCTGAGCTGATAGGTAGCGGAATACCGGTATCTGAAGCTGATCCTGATGTGGTCAAGGGATCTGTGGAAGCTGTAATGAACATAGATTCTGGAGTAAGTGTACTGTGCGGTGCGGGAATCTCTAAAGGAAAGGATTTAAAGGCAGCTCTTGATCTTGGTTCCAAGGGTGTTTTACTGGCATCGGGCATTGTGAAATCAGAGGATCCCCGATCAGCCATGGAAGATCTGATAAGTCTGATCTAAAAGAGTTAACAGAGGAATCAGCTTCTCAGTTTACATCCCAGACCTTCCAGAAGTTCCCTTATATTATTCTGTACTTTGCCGGGATCAAGGTCTCCCTGAATGGTAATTCTGTATGCAACGCTTAACAGATCCGTATCCTCAAGACCGGTATAAGTATCGATGATATTGGTTGCGATAATCCCTTCAATACCAGAGATCACAGTATTTATTATATCAGGATCTGCACCTGGAGGTATCAGTACTGAAATATCCCTCCTGAAGTGCTGAAGATTTTCCTTTTTCCACTCAAGGAGTTCATTGTCTGTCAGAAGCCTGATGTTTTCTATTTTTAGCTTGATCTCTTTTTTGCCCCTTAAAAGTATAATTTCTCTTGGTGTTACTTTTTTTACAATACCCACATGTGTTATATTGGAATAGAGGTGCAAGAATCCTTTTTCTTTTCCAAGTGAGTCAATGATTTTATCAAATTCAGATATTTTTGAATTGATAAGCTTATCTGACCTTCGCATTGCAGATGAGGTATCTCCAAAATGGGTAGCTGCAGCTTTCATATTTTGAGTAAAGTCTTCCATGTCATGCCGGCGTACAATATCAGATATATGGCGACATTGTTCTATAAATGCTTCATGTACTCTCAGTACCTCTGGATTTTCCATCTGTATCATTGCATAGAGATAAGGGTTCTGATCAAGTATTCTGCCAACAAAATCTACCATAATCTCATAAACAGGGCTCATGAACCTGCGTGATCTGGCTACATCAAAATCGATCTGCATGAAAGTTGTTCCAATTGCAATATATGCAAAATGGGTCAGTCCCTGAATAACAGATACCATCAGGTCATGCTCTCCAGCATCAACTATTTCAATATGGGCTCCATTTTCCTCAAAGACCGATCTTATAAATGGGTGCCATTTTCTGCAGCGTTTAGTGGGTGGTGTTAATATTATTATCTGTCCGTGAAGACTGGATACTGATGGTCCAAACATGGGATGTGTTCCAATAACTTCAACACCTGGCGGAGCATGGCTTAGCATTGCTTCCAGTGGCTTTACTTTAAGAGATGTAAAATCCATAAGAAGACTGCCGCTTTTCATTTTTGGTGCCGTTTCAGCTATCATCTTTTCTGTTATATTGATCGGCACTGAAATAATCACAATATCACTTCTTGCAACAGCACTATCCAGATCCATTGCAAATCTGACTCCCATCTTTTCTGCAATGTCGACTCTTTGACTCTTACCCCAGACCGTAACATTAAATCCATTTCTATTAAAAAAAGGAGCGAACCACTGTCCCATTTCACCGGTACCTCCAATGATTAGGACTTCCAGTTCCCTGCAACTCAACGTCCCAGCCCCTCAAGAACTGCTTGTTTCATTATATTCACAGGTGGTCGGATATCTGTCCAGATCTCAAACGCCTCAGCTCCCTGGTACACCAGCATCATGACACCATTAATAGCATTTGAGCCTGCTTTCTTTGCTTCTTTTAGCAGTTTTGTTTCAAGAGGGTTGTATACAATATCAAAAACTGTAAGATCAGGATGCATCATATCTGCTGTGGCGATCGTATCATCAACTGCAGGATACATTCCTACAGTAGTTGTATTGATCAGTATGTCTGCTTCTTTGATCAGGTTTTTGAGATCCTCCAGTCCTGCACCTTTGGCTCTGCCTACTTCATTGACTTCTTCTGCAAGTTTTAGTGCACGTTCCTGTGTACGGTTTGCTATAGTGATATGTGCACCTTCAGACGCCAGCTGGAAACTGATGGCCCTTGCAGCTCCTCCTGCCCCTACAATCAGTACACTGGCATTTCTGATATCAATACCTGAATCCAGGAGTGTTCGCAGTGCGCCAATACCATCTGTATTGTAGCCAGTAATTCCTTCCCTGAAATCAATTGTGTTGACTGCACCGATTTTTGCTGCAAGGGGATCAGGCCTGATGAATTCCAGAGCTTTTTCTTTGTGTGGTACAGTAAGATTTACTCCTCCAAACCCCATGGCCTTTGCACCATAGATCGCATCCCTTAAATCACTGGATTTTACCTGGAAAGCATGGTATACTCCATTGAATCCAAGTTCCAGCATTGCAGCATTGTGCATCATGGGTGAGAGTGAGTGTTTAACAGGATCTCCAAAGACTGCAAATACCTTCATTACAGTATCAGCTCCATTGTGGATCTTAATTCATCAATGCGCATCTGACCAGGTGCTGTGGGAGTGCCCACATATCCGTATGTCATAACAGAACCATAGAATGGTGCAATTACTCTCGTATGCTTCCCGATCTTTCCCATTGATATTGTGCAGACAGGTTTCTGCGAGTTAAGGGTAACCTGAAGAAGATCAAGAACATCTCTTTTTGATACTGGAGTCACTGCGATCTTGGCAATGTCCGCACCTCTGGAAAATGCACTGTCAATAATCTCT